>JBIOVR010000358.1:0-12739 GCA_044867875.1 Chitinophagaceae bacterium | reverse complement strand
AACTGAGCGTAGCAACAGACGATCAATAGAATTACAATAGCTGGCTCCAAAAAATTACAACTCCCTTATCCAGATATTCCGAAAGCTGGTAAGGTGAGAATGATCCTGCAACATGATCGATTCTTTTGCAGCATGCTTTTCATAAAAGGGTGAACCGATATAAAGAGTATTACCCCACAGCGTTGTATTATTTTGTACCAACACACCATTTTGTATAACAGTGATGCGGGCCGGGGTGATCACCGAACCATTATCACTGAATCTTGGCGCTGTAAACACAATATCATAAGTCTGCCATTCGCCGGGAGCTTTGCACACATTTACAAGCGGCGGAGTTTGTTTATACATACTTCCTGCCTGACCGTTTACATAGGTTTTATTTATGTTGTTGTAATTGTCGAGCACCTGTAACTCGTAACGGCCCATCAGGAAAACACCGCTATTGCCACGGTCCTGGTTTTCTCCTTTTACATTTTTATCAATGCGCCATTCGATATGCAACTGGCAATCGCCAAATTTTTGTTTTGTTTGTATGGCGCCGGTGCCGGGTTTTACAGTCAGCGCATTATCAGCTACTGTCCATTTTGCCTCATCACCATTTGCATGTTGCCAACCGCTGGCAGACGTACCATTAAATAATATGACGGCATCAGAGGGGGCATCAGTATTGGTTTTGCCGGGAGTAACCACTTTCACTTCGGGTTTCCATATTTCGGTTGTGGCCGGATCTTTTTGTGCAAAAAGATTGGTGTTTGCAATGATGGCTGCGCAAATAATAACAGATCGTTGTAGCTGCATAAAATGATTTTAGAATGGGAAGGTAAATAATTTAATAGTTCAAATGTTTGAATTCTTTAGAAGAAGATTTTTAAAATAAAATTCCAGAAATGCAGAAGTGGATTTTTTTTAATCCTATTTCGCCGGTGATTGAAAGAGTATTTTTTTTATGAGTACAATTTGGCCTAAATGGTAATGAGTATGTTCAATGATGCCATGAATATTCCTATAGTAGGTTTCATATTTTTCATCTGAAAACGTCTCTCCAAGTTTGCTTTCTGGCAATTGTTCTATCAACTTGACAAAATTTTCTGCATCACTCCATGTCTTGTTCAATAGTTTTTCCCAATCCTCGTGGTTTTGAATAGGTGGAAAGTCAAAACTATACTTATCATGTGCAGTGAGTGGTTCGCCTTGTAAAACCTTCGTGACTGCACTTACATAATAATTTATATGAAAAACGAGAGTGGCGATGGTGTTTAAAGAATAAACCTTTGTTGTGGCTTGTTGCCAGGTTAAATCAGTCAATGTTTCTTTAAGATTTACGGATGTCCAGTTCCCTCCAAAATGAACATCTCTGAAGTGTTTTGCTATTTGAGTCGTCAGGTTCATATTGTGCAAATATTGTTGTTGATGCAATTGGTATTAAAATTTAAACCCTTAACGAACCACGGAATCCCCTGGCCGCATAGTAAGAATCTGCACCATTGTGATACAGGAAAACAGTGTCGTAGCGGCGATCACAAAAAACGGCGCCGCCAAGTTTTCTGATTTCAGGAGGAGTTTTCACCCAGCTCGATGTTTTCATATCGAACTTTCCTAGTTTCTGTAATTCTCGGTATTGTTCTTCGGTTAAAATTTCGATGCCCATTTCAGTTGCCATATTAATAGCACTGTCTGCCGGTTTATGTTCTTTTCTTTTTTCTAAGGCTTCATGATCATAACAAAGACTTCTACGTTCTTTAGGACTTTCAGCTGAGCAATCATAAAAAATATATTCACCGGTCTTTTTATCTTGGCCAACTACATCGGGCTCGCCACCCGTTATTTCCATTTCATCGAGTACATAAAGTTTTTCAGGATTGGCTTCCAACCTTGCTTGTACTTTGGCCCAGTCAATACCTTTATGACGGTTCATGTTTTTCTCAAAACGGGCTTTCAATGTTTTGAGTAATTCTTCATGTTGGTCAGATGACAACTTTTTTTTTGCCATAGCTTTTATTTTAGAAAAATAAATAGAATTTATCAATCATCTAATCCCTTTTTATTGAGAATTTGCGGGATGTATTTTTCAACCCTTGCTTCACGGGTTTTGGATTGTTTGGCTTGAGAAAAATAAAAAATATATGCTCTTTGCCGTCCCGGTGTCAATGCATCAAAAGCTTTTTTCAGAGCGTTGCTTTTATCTAATCTTTTTTGAAATTCTTCCGGGACCTTGAATTCTGATGTCTTTTTTAATTTCACTTTCAAACCGGCTCTTTCAACTTCAATAGCTTCATAAACATAGGCCTTCAAATTCTTTTCCATCTTAACTATTTCCCGGACATTAGTGAAACGGATCTGTCGTGCCGACTGTACATTTTTCGTTTGCTGGATCAGAATACCATTAGGATCATTCAACAAGGCACCTTTGAAAAACAAGAGAGCACAATATTCTTTAAATCCATGTATCAAAACAATGTTTGCATTTTCAAATGTATAGCAAGGACAACCCCACTTCAATTCTTCGATCAATCCACAGTCAAGAATGATCTTCCTTAATTTCTCATATTCTTTCTGCCATTGTGTGTCTTTTGCAAAAAACCAGTCAACCTTAGGATTCATCATGCTATTGATTTATTTAAGTGATCAACTGTCCCGATAACTATCGGGATTATTTTTCTATCCGAAGGTCTGAAATACCATGATACCACGATCAGGATCAAAAGTAATAATGAAGGAAATATCTCACTCATTGAATTACCTGCTGCGATATGTGTAAATATGGCTCCTGACATCATAAAGAAAAAACCTGCATATGCCCATTCTTTTAGTAAAGGGTATTTAGGAATTAGCAGTGCTACGACTCCCAAAAATTTCGAAAATCCCAGTATTGTTACAAAGTAGGGAGGATAGCCTAAATGTGTCATGCTTTCTAAACTTCCCGGGCCATCACCTTTTAATTTTAATAACTGCACTACTCCGGTTGACAACATTCCTAATGAAAGCCAGATTGTGGCGATCCAATAGATGATCTTGTTTCTCTTTTTCATAATGTGTTATTTTAGTTTATTTACAATTTCCTGTAAGCGGTTATGCGCCATATTTATACCCTGGGTAAACGGCATCTTCAGCATTTGATCTCTTTGTTCGACTGATTCAAAAATTGTATGGATCGTTAGTTTGCTGGTGTCGTCGGTAAGTTGTTCAAATTCCAAAACCTCAAGCTGGACACCAAAAGGCGTATTCTCAAATTCAAAAGTTCTTGTGATCTTTTTGTTCGGACTAAACTCATGGATCACGCCATTGAACCCGTATTTATTTCCTTTAGGATCCGTTGTTTCAAATCGATAGCTACCATGCTTTTTATTTTCCAATTTCAGCACTTTCGTGCCCATCCATTGCTCAACAATGTCTGCATCTTCATATGCTTTAAAAAGTAATTCCAATGGCAGGTCAAATTCCCGGGTGATCATCAATTCCTGTTTGCCATTTTCGGCATTGATCTTTGTTTTTCGTTCCATGTCGTTCTATTTTTTGGATTTATATTTTTTCATTACAGTTTCTAATTTATTAAATCTATCATCCCACAGTTTGCGGAATGCTTCAATAAAGTCGGCTAATTCTTTCATTTTTTTTGGGTTGACGTGATAGTAAACTTCCCGCCCGTTATACTCCTGTTCAAGTAATTCACACTCGGTGAGTATTTGCAAGTGTTTTGAAACAGTTGGTCTTGCGGTATCAAAGTTTGCTGCTATTGCACCTGCTGTCAGTGATTGTGAAGCAACCAACAGAAGTATAGCTCTTCTTGTTGGGTCTGCTATTGCTTGAAATACGTCTCGTCTTAGATTCATTATGTAGCTATTTGGCTACAAATATACATGAAGCCATTTAGCTACACAAATTTTTTTAGTGATTTTTTTCTAAACCTAAAAGAAAAGGTATTCTATATCCGTATCATTCAGGAAGATTTATCTTTAGCACCTACATGAATTTATTTACTGACAAAGCGATTATTATTATTACTTGTCCCAAACGGCTGGCACCTTACGTGGAGCAGGAAGTAAAGGATCTTGGATTTACACCCGAAGAAACATTTGTAACAGGGGTACGCATCTATGGCACTATTAACGATTGTATAAAATTAAACCTGAATCTTCGTTGTGCCAGCCAGGTACTTTATAGTCTTAAAAAATTCGATGCAGAAAATGCGGATGATATTTATAATGCTCTTGTTCATTATCCATGGGAAAATATTTTACCTGATCCTGGCTATTTTTCCATCACCAGCAATGTAAATAATCCTACTATTAATAACAGCATGTTTGCAAACCTGCGGGTAAAAGATGCAATAGTAGACAGGCTGCGTGAAAAAAGAGGCGTACGCCCATCAACTGGTTCGGCTCTTATTGGTGCTGTCGTCAACCTGTTTTGGAAAAATGAAAATGCAGAAATATTTATTGATACATCAGGCGATTCTTTAGGCAGGCATGGTTATCGGAAAATACCGGGGCAAGCTCCTATGCTGGAAGCATTGGCAGCAGCAACTATTTATGCTACACAATGGGATAAAAGATCACCATTTGTAAATCCTATGTGCGGGTCGGGTACTGTGGCCATTGAAGCAGCCATGATCGCCACCAACAGGCGACCCGGATTATTCAGAACCAATTATGCTTTTATGCACTTACAAGGATATGATGAATCGGTTTATTTAATGGAAGATGCTCTTCTGGAAAAACAAATAATTGATGTACCGGGCCTTCGTATCATCGCAACAGATTATAGTGGTAAGGCTATCGAAAATGCAAGGAAGAATGCAATTGCTGCCGGTGTAGCCGGCCTTATCGATTTTGCTGTTTGTGATTTTGCCGATACTGAAATACCACAACATGTTCCTGGTATTTTTTATGTAAACCCGGAATATGGTGAACGATTGGGTGACGTTAATAAACTGGAAGGAACCTATAGCCGTATTGGTGATTTTATGAAACAGAAATGTGGTGGATATTTTGGTTATGTTTTTACTGGTAACCTTGACCTCGCAAAAAAAATAGGATTAAAAGCCAAACGACGGATAGAATTTTATACCAGTACTATTGATTGCCGCTTGCTGGAATATGAATTATATAGCGGAAGCCGGGCGGTGCCAAAAGAAATAAGAGAAGAACATTAATACAAATTGATAATAGCCCTTCGACTGCGCTCAGGGTGACAAATAAAATAATATGGAAATTTCAGCACTGCAAAAAATTGTAAGAGACAGGTATTTTAAAACAGATAATGAAAGGGGCATCTATCACACTGCCTTATGGTTTCATGAAGAGGTGGGAGAGCTTTCTGCTGCGATAGCCAGTGGCGATATTCAAAATGCAAAAGAAGAACTGGGAGATGTGTTGATGTGGTTATTAACCTTAGCCAATCTTTTGAATGTGGATATGGAAGAAGTAATTAAAGAGTATTTAAATAACCCCAGAAAGCTTCCGTCAAAATAGAGCAGCTAATAACTACTTAGCG
Organism: Chitinophagaceae bacterium; assembly: GCA_044867875.1. GTDB lineage: Bacteria > Bacteroidota > Bacteroidia > Chitinophagales > Chitinophagaceae > VBAS01. The sequence continues at coordinate 7,246 of JBIOVR010000358.1, read as the reverse complement.
ACCGCGATCTTTACCTTCTTATTCTTTATTTTCTGGTCTTTTATCAGTTGCAGTGTGTGGCTGACCTTTATTTTCTTCACTGCTACAAAAGAAAAAAAGTCTTTTGCTTCGATCAAACCAATATCTTCTTTTTTCAGCTGGCCTTTATTGGATAGAAATCCAACGATATCAATTTTATTCACCTTATCTTTTTTACCGGCAGCAATAAATAAAGTTGACCATTGTGGTTTATCCGGGAGAGTTATTGTTTCTGGCAGTTCTATCTTTTCTGCTCCTGCATCGATATATTCCGGCAATTCTTCTTCCGGGGATAAAATAAGAATAGCAGTGCCACTGGCATCCATCCGTGCAGTTCTTCCATTGCGGTGTGTAAAAATATCTTCGCTGCCCGGTAAATGATAATGAATGATGTATCGGATATTGGCAATATCAAGTCCCCTTGATGCAAGGTCAGTTGTTACCAATACATTGGAAGTTCCATTCCTGAATTTACAAAGAGCAGCATCTCTTTCCTGTTGTTCCATGGCGCCATGATAAAATACATTGATAATGTCTTTTTCTTTCAACCACTTGCTGGTTCGTTCTACTGATTCGCGGTGATTGCAGAAAACTATTGTTGACCGGTTACCCAGCATACAGATCAACCGGAAAAGTGTATCTAATTTATCTTTTCCATCACTCATTAATATCTTAACCGCAAGTCCTGTATCAGCGTCTTTATCATTTTGAAAATCCAGCTTGACCAGGTTGTCTGTATTTATAAAGCCAGGAATTTCCAATGCTTCTGTCGCCGAGATCAATATTTTTTTTGTTAGTGACCTTAAAGAACCAATTATAAAAGACATTTCATCCTGGAAACCCAGCTCGAGTGACTTGTCAAATTCATCCAGCACCAATGTTTCAATTGTATCAGTAGTGATATTTCCTCTTCTTATATGATCAGCTAACCGGCCGGGTGTACCTATCAGTAATGCCGGGGGTTGCTTCAGGTTGTTTTCTTCTGTTTCTCTTAAGTGGCCACCATAACAACAGGTAACTTTAAGATCGGTGCCCATACTTTTAAATACAGATTCGATCTGCAAAGCCAGTTCACGGGATGGTACAATGATAATGGCTTGTGTGTTTGTATTCGCCGGTTTTAATATTTTTATTAGTGGTAAAAGGTAGGCCAATGTTTTGCCTGACCCGGTAGCTGATAAGAGCAGTACATTATTGTTTTTATCCATGGCTTCTATGGAAGCCAGTTGCATTTCATTAAGCGACTTGATCTTTAATTTTGATAAAATACTATTAGTGGAAATTTTTGTTGTGGGCATAATGGCAAAAGTAAGCTAGTTGTGTTTGCCCGGAGGAAGTGATTCTTTACAGCAAATAAATATTTTAAATCGAGTTGTTGGTGTAAAATTACGGCTGTGAGCACGGTTGTTTACATTTCCTGGGATGTAGGACAAGATGATTTCATAAACGTTTCTGCTATTTCTGTCTGTTGCTTTCCGATGTGTTTTTCTATCAGCATTTGATGACATCTTTTGCACCTACTTTAAGTATTGTGTAAAGAATGATGTTAGTTTATCAAAAGGTATAATATCCAACTTATCGTACAAATCAACATGAACTGCATTCGGTATAATCACCAATTCTTTTGGTTCGGTAGCTGCTTTGTAGGCATCTTCACTAAAATATTTTGAGTGTGCCTTTTCACCAGCTATTAAAAGAATTGGTCTTGGAGAAATTTCTTTGATATAGGTTAATATCGGCATATTCATAAACGACAAAGGATTGGTAGCAGTCCAAGCTGCATTTGAATTAATAGATCGTGGATGAAAACCTCTTGGTGTTTTATAATAGTTTTGATATTCCACAATAAATGGAGGTTCGTTTCCTGTTAATTTTTCTGGTAAATTATTGGTTGATGGTGCAGGTATTCCTTTTTCTGCATCTGCCCAACGTTGCTGTCCTAATTGTTCAAGAGTCTTTGTGCGTTGTTCTAAAGTTACTACATCATTATAACCTTTTGACATTACTCTTGTCATATCGTACATACTGGTGGTTGCAACCGCTTTTACACGTTTGTCAATAGCTGTTGCGTTTAGAGCAAATCCTGCAAATCCACAAATTCCGATAATGCCAATTTTATTTCTGTCCACATTTTTTTGTAAGCCTAAAAAATCTATGGCTGCACTAAAATCTTCTGTATTGATTTCGGGGGAACCAATGTTTCTGGGTTCGCCACTACTTTCGCCTGTGTAAGATGGGTCAAAAGCAATGGCTACAAAACCACGTTCTGCCATTTGGTTTGCGTATAATCCTGATGATTGCTCTTTAACTGCACCAAAAGGTCCGCTGATTGCTAATGCTGCTAAAGAATTTTTTCCAATTGTTTTTGGAAGATACAAATCGCCTGAAAGTATAATGCCATAGCGATTTTTGAACGTTACTTTTTGACGAGTAACTTTATCGCTTAGCTTGAATGTATATTGCTCGTTCTGTGCTGTTGTAGTCATTTTCTTCGAATTTGATTTTACGTTTTGTGCAAATATTTGTCCTGTTATTACAAACAGGATTGCTATTACCAATACTTTTTTCATATTATTTTAAATTATTTTTTATTAATTAAATATTGTTCATCTGTTACTGATTCGTTCCAATTCACAATTCCTTTTTCGGTGTTGGGTATAATATACAACTGCTGTAAACCAATATCGGGGCTTGCTCCGTGCCAATGCCTCACATTGGGTGGACACTTTACCACATCGCCTTTTTTGATAATTTCAATGGGTTTTCCTTCCATTTGGTGATACCCAACTCCGTCTGTAATAATCAGTATTTGACCAGCAGGATGGCTGTGCCAATTGCTTCTTGCACCAGGTTCAAAATAAACGTTGCCAACTAATGTATTGTAAATGCTATCTGCATCTACCAATCCTGTAGGATAAGCATTGCCAGTGAAAAAATCCTTTGAGCCTAATTTGCCTTTAGGGAAAATGGCTTCCAATTCTGTTTTTGTATTTTTCATTGTTTCTTTACTTTGATTGTTGCTACAAGAAATGGTTACAAACACAATGATGAGTGCAGATGCTATTTTTAAATTACTTTTCATTGTGATTTTATTTTTATTGTTTTTCAAATTTCACCGTTACACTTCCTGCACTTAATGCAGCAACAAGCCCCGAAGTATTATCAACACGGCCAAGCCTTGTGTAGTTGTACGATGTATTGAATCCTTCGTAAAAAAGCACCAAACAATTATTGCCATACAACATTAAATCGCCAACTTGTATATTACCACCGCTTGAAGCATTAGCTGGTAAAGTGGTAGAGAAATAATAAAATTTTTCGTTGTTGTTAAGCTCACTCATATTAATTGTAAGCGGTAACATTGCCTTGAAAGCTGTTGCTGTTGCATTGTTGTTTAACGTAGCTGTAAAAACTGCAGAACCAATTGTTATTTTCATTTTTGTAGTATCTGTATTTGAATTGTTTGTATGCTCTATTACATTATTTTTACTACAGGCAAACAATTGGATGCAGATTATACTCACTAAAATTGTAAATATGATTTTCATTTTGATAAATTATAAGCTAAATACTTTTTATAAATTTTGCAGGCACACCGCCAACAATAGAATTGTCGGGAACATCTTTAGAAACTACTGCACCAGCAGCTACAATTGAATTTTCGCCAATAGTTACTCCTCCAAGTATGGTAGCGTTTGCACCAATCCAGGCATTTTTTTTAATTCGAATGGGTTTTGGAATTAAAGAATGTCGATCTACTATAGAGGTTGGATGTTCTTCGGTTACTAAACTAACTTTCGGGGCAATCAACACATTGTCTTCAATAGTAATGCCACCTAAATCCAAAAACACACAATCAAAATTGATGAATACATTTTTACCGATTTTGGTATGCTTGCCATAATTGATGTGCAAAGGAGTAAATACAGTTACACTTTCGTCAATTTCGGATGCTGTGATTTCACTCAATAGTTGTCTGATTTCGCTTGGGTTCGATGTGTTGTTCATCTTTAACAACAATGCTTTTGTAGCGAAAGAAGCTTCACGCATTTTGTATGCTTGAGCATCGTCTGAAATTATGGTTTCTCCGTTTCGTAATCTTTCAAAAATATCTTGTGTTTCCATTATTTGCAATTGTTACAATGCAAAATTAAAAACAAGCTATCTTACTTTTGTTACAAATTATACAGCAATAATGTCAAATATTACTTATTTTAGTTGATGAATTAGTTTGTACTAAAATGGGAACATCGGAAAAGCCAAAAATCATATTATTAAAAGCTTCGGGAAGTGAAGAATTTCCAAAAGATTTTCAGAAAAAATACCATACACATATTTTTTGTCAGCGAGGAAGTACCCGATTTATTTTTAACGACCGACCATTTGATTGCAAACAAGGCGAATTTATTTTTTGGCTTGCTGATAATACGATTTCTAAATTATCATTTTCCAAAAATTTTAAGGCAACCATTTTATTTGTCGATAAACAATTGCTTTCGGATAATTTCCCTAACCTTAATACGGCTACAGATGCCATTCTTCATCACAGAGTAAATCCGATTTTGCATCCTGATAAAATTAATAAGGTGCGGATTTTGAAGAATTTTCAATCGCTTTACTCAAAATCATTGGAAACAAATAATCGTTTTTATGATGAAATTTTGAAATTGCAAATGCAACTTTTTATTTTAGAAATGTGGGATATTTTTATGGATCAATTGGAAAGACGCAACCGAACATTGCAAAGTGGCACCTTGTACGAACGCTTTGTTCATCTGTTGGAACTCCATTGCATGAAAAATCGGGAAGTGCAATTTTACAGCGATCAACTACACATTACAGCAAAATATCTCAATCAAATTTGCAAAACCAATACAGGCATTACAGCATCGCAATGGATACAACGATATGCCAAAGACCGAATTGTTTTGCTGCTGGAAAACAAAAACCTAAATATTTCAGAAATATCAGATGAAATGGGCTTTTCCAGTCATTCGTTTTTTACGAGGTATGTGAAAAAACTTTTAGGTGCAAGTCCAAGTGAGTATAGAAATCGGGTGAAATAGGTGTTGAATGATGGTTTTGCGAGCCAGCATAGCAGAAAACCCCATGTTAGGGTAGTGCGTATGCTGAGAAATCTTATAAGTGTTTAGTTAGTCAAAGGTAGCTTCTCTGTCCAGGTGAAATTGGATTGTCTTTTGGCGATTAACCATTTACCATTTTCACGAACATAATCATCGTGATAAATCACCCCCATCGTAGTTTTCATTTTTTTGTCACCTTCATTACCAATTAAAGTTACCAAGCAATAAGAAATTCCAGAAGCTTTGGCACCATTCAAGGTTAGAGTTTGTTGTCCGTTAATATGGTACACCACATCAAAAAGATTTAGGAAATTGCTGAAAGCCTCACCAATTTGTTTTCTTCCAACTAAAGCACCACCGGATTTTCCGTCACGAAAACTTTCAACGGTTGCATTTTCAGTAAACAGTAGAACTTGCGTTTTTACATCTTTTATATCTGCTAAAATTGAAAAGGTGTCAACCAGATTTTTGAGTGCTATTCTGTCTTCTATTTGGTTTGTCTTATTCTCCATCGGTAATTTTTTATTCGTTTGGGCATTGATTACTGTTATAAGTCCTAATAAAGCAATTATTAATATTCCGTTTTTCATTTTAAATTTTATTTAGTGTTTCAGCTTAATTATGTCGCCACTGCATTACCGCTAACAGTTGCATTTATGTACTTGTACGAATATCAAATTACTCAAAATCCTGTAAATCAAATTTCGTTTCTTCGCATTTTATGTTGGGTTGGTCGTATTTATATAGTAATTTTTTACAATCCCCAACACATCCTTTCATCACTTATCAAATAAAACGTTTCCACTATCAAGATCGTAATAGGCGCCGATGATCCTAATTTCATTGTTATCAACAAGATGTTTTAAAACAGGAGTGGATGTTCTCAATAAATTAACAACATGGTTAATATTAGCCTTAACTAAAGTGTCAATATTTGATCTTAAGCTATCGGGAATAATTTTTTCTTCTTCTTCAGCAGCGATATAGTCTATTAATTTTTGAATATGGTCATCATGTTTTTCGTTTCCGGATGTTGCATATGCCTGGATAGCACCACAGTTTTCATGACCCAATACAACGATCAGTTTGCAATGAAGATGTTCAACTGCATATTCAATACTTCCTAACTCATAGTCACCAACTACGTTGCCTGCTGTACGTATTGAAAAAACATCACCCAGACCCTGGTCAAATATTAATTCCGGAGGAAGCCGTGAGTCTGAACAACTAACTACAACAACAAAAGGATTTTGCCCTTTTTTTAATTCCCTGAGCCTATCAAGTGTTTCATCAGGATGTACGGGATGCCCGCTTACAAACTTTTCATTTCCTACTTTCAGTTTGTCAAGTGGTGCTAGTGTGCTAACATCATCTTTTCCCTCTTTTTGCTTACAAGAGAGAATCAAGCTTATGAATAATATTATGGGTAATACAAATTTCATTTTATCATTTTTGAACAACTTGATCTTATAACCCTAAGACCTCTTTTATACTATAAATCCCTTTCTTTCCTTTTAAAAACTCAGCGGCAAGCACTGCACCTAAAGCAAAGCCCTTTCTTGTATGTGCAGTATGTATGATCTCGATATCATCAATGCCGGAGGTGTATTTTACTTTATGTGTGCCGGGTGCGGGGTCAATGCGTTCACTTAATATTTCTAATTCTTCGGGATTATCACTTATATGATTTGCCCATTTTGTTTTACGGGGAATATTTTCAAGCACTTGCTCGGCAAGTGTAATAGCGGTGCCACTTGGAGCATCTTTTTTTTCGGTGTGATGTATCTCTGTCAATTGTATCTCGTAATCTTCATGATCTTTCATCAATGATGCAAGTCTTTTATTCACTTCAAAAAAAATATTTACACCAACGCTAAAATTGCTGGCGTATAAAAATGCTGCACTGTTTTTTTTACAATCATTTTCTATTTCATCTAATTTCTCTAACCAGCCAGTAGAACCGCAAACCGTAGCAGCGCCGAACTGCATCAGTTTTTTTACATTATCAAAAGCGCTGTGAGGACCTGTAAATTCAATTGCAACATCAGCCTTTACAAGATTTTCTTTTGTAAACTGATCGGCATTATCAACATCAATCTTTAAAACAATGGTATGGCCACGCTGCAATGCAATCTCTTCGATCG
>JBIOVR010000357.1:0-5557 GCA_044867875.1 Chitinophagaceae bacterium | reverse complement strand
GCAGTTGCAGGGGGAAGTTTATTATTAGTGTTAATAGCAGCATTAAAGAAAGCTGATTTAGCAGGCCAGTTTGCCGAAACAAGAACCGGTGATATTGGTTTAATAGAAAATCTAGGAAAAGTATTGTTTAATGAATACGTGGTGCCGTTTGAAATAAGCAGCATTTTATTTTTAAGCGCCATGGTAGGAGCGGTGGTGATTGGGAAGAAGGAATAATATGCAAATGTGCCGATATGCCAATGCGATAATTAGCACATCAGCATATCAGCAAATTGACAAATTGATTTTATGCAGATCGATTATTACATATACTTATCTCTCGCACTTTTCTGTATAGGAATAGTGGGAGTGCTTACACGCCGGAATGCGATCATCATATTCATGTGTATTGAGCTTATGCTGAATGCTGTGAATTTGTTGCTGGTTGCATTTTCTAAAATGCATCATTTAAAAAATGCTGCGGTGAATGCATCAGCAGGAAGCGATGGGCAGTTATTTGTGTTTTTTATAATGGTAGTAGCCGCAGCAGAAGTAAGCGTCGGGCTGGCGATCATTGTAATGATGTATCGGAATATTCATTCGGTGGATATAAACTTTTTGAACAGGTTGAAACATTGACGAGCAAATGAAGAATGTTTTAGAATTATCTTATTTGATCCTTCTTTTTCCGTTGATCGGTTTCTTGATCACCGGATTGGGTCGGAGATATTTATCCAAACCACTCACCGGGATAATTGGAAGTGGTGTTATTCTTATTTCATTTTTGTTAAGTGTTTGGATATTTTTCCAGGTTAAAGAAGGTAATTCTGGTGTAGTTAGTTATTTCAACTTTATCTCAGCCGGCAGTTTAAAAATTCCATTTTCGTTCCAGATCGATGCATTGTCATCTTTATTTCTATTAATAATTACCGGTGTTGGCTTCTTGATACATGTTTATTCTGCATCCTACATGCATCATGAAAGCAAAGAACATTTTGCCCGTTACTTTTCTTACCTGAATCTTTTTGTATTCTCTATGTTGCTGCTTGTAATGGGGGGCAACTTTGTTATTCTTTTTATTGGTTGGGAAGGGGTTGGTCTTTGTTCTTACCTGCTTATCGGATATTGGTTTAAAAACACGGAATATAATTATGCAGCCCGCAAAGCTTTTGTGATGAATAGAATTGGTGATCTTGCTTTTCTAATTGCCATTTTCATGATAATTGCAAAAGTGGGTTCCGTAAATTTTGGTGATGTGTTTTCTACAGAAGGATTGCAAAAACTTGCGCCATCAGCAACCATCATTACTCTTTTACTTTTTGTAGGTGCTACGGGTAAAAGTGCACAGATACCATTATATACGTGGTTACCCGATGCCATGGCTGGTCCAACACCTGTGTCAGCATTGATCCATGCTGCGACGATGGTAACAGCTGGTATTTACATGATCGCAAGAAGTAACCTGTTGTATTCATTAAGTGAGACAACACAAAATATCGTTGCCTATATCGGGTTAGCTACCGCTTTGCTTGCGGCAACAATTGCATTAAAACAAAATGATATTAAGAAAGTATTGGCCTATTCTACAGTTAGCCAATTGGGATATATGTTTTTGGCTTTAGGAGTTGGTGCTTATACTGCCGCCGTGTTTCATGTGATGACACATGCTTTCTTTAAAGCATTGTTATTCCTCGGCAGTGGTAGCGTTATTCATGCAATGAGCGGTGAGCAGGATATTCGTAACATGGGTGGTTTAAGTAAAAAATTAAAAATTACATTCTTCACATTTTTGATAGGTTGTCTTGCGACCACTGGTATTCCGCCATTCAGTGGTTTCTTTTCAAAGGATGCAATATTATTAGCAGCATTTGAACATGATGAAAGAGGAAAGATCCTGATCCTTTATTCTATCTCATTGTTTACAGCACTGCTTACAACCTACTATATGTTTCGTTTGTTCTTTATAACATTCACAGGAAAATTCAGAGGTACAAAAGAACAAGAACATCATCTGCATGAAAGCCCTGCATTAATGACTGTCCCTTTGATAGTTCTTGCAGTGTTAGCAGCAATCGGCGGATTTGTAGGCATACCTGAAGTGTTTGTAAAAGGTGGCGATAAGTTGACTCCATTTCTTTCTTCTGTTATTGCAACAAATCATCATCCGGTAAGCCGTTCAACCGAATTTTTTTTAATGGGTTTATCAGGCGTTTTGGTAGTAGCAACGATAATCTTTACGTGGTTCCGGTTCAAAAATTACCAACCTAAGAAAGAAAAAGGATTTGGAAAAGTATTGGAGAATAAATGGTATGTGGATGAACTCTATGATAAGGTAATTGCAAAACCATTAAATAGTCTTGCAGGATTTCTGAATAATTTTTTCGAAAGATTTATAATAGATGGTATTGTAAATGGTGTGGGGAGAGCCGTAAACTACGGGGGACGTCAATTAAGATTATTGCAAAGTGGGCAAGTCGGCAGTTATGTGTTGTTAATGGTTTTGTCAATACTGCTTTTATTGTTGTATCAATTTTTTATTAAGAAATAAGTAGATGATCTCATTACTTCTGATATTAATTCCATTATTAAGCGGCATTGCTTCATTTTTCTTTAAGAAAGAAAATGCAGTAAAAGGCTGGGCATTGCTTTCGTCCTTTGCCACTGTTGCAGTTTCGATACTTGGATTGACAATCTTAAATAAAACAGAATTACTTCAATTCAAATGTGACTGGCTGCCAGGATTAGGGAGCAGTTTTTCTATTCGCCTTGATGGTATGGGTCAATTGCTTTGTTTACTTACAGCAATTTCATTTCCATTAATATTTATTGCAACATGGAATCGTACTTATAAAAATGCATATAACTTTTTTGCACTGATGCTTCTTTCCCAGGCAGGACTGATGGGAGTTTTTCTTGCAATGGATGCATTGTTGTTTTATTTCTTTTGGGAGTTAGCGTTGATACCTGTTTATTTTCTTTCCTCTATTTGGGGAGCGGAAAGAAGAATTGCAGCAACATTCAAATTCTTTATTTACACATTTGTTGGTTCTTTATTAATGCTGATCGGGTTGATCTATATACATTCACTTACACCTGACAGGTCATTTGATATCAGATCTTTTTATGCTGTTGTGATAGACAGTAAAACACAGCACTGGATCTTTTGGTTAATGTTTGTAGCATTTGCAATTAAGATCCCGGTGTTCCCATTTCATAGCTGGCAGCCTGATACATACGAACAATCACCCACAGCCGTTACAATGGTTTTGAGCGGTATCATGGTAAAGATGGGGTTGTTTGCAGTCATTCGATGGTTGCTTCCTGTTTTACCAGCTGCCTCTTTTGCTTATGGCGAAAAGATGATCTCTATGTGGGTAATTGTTGGAATGATCTACGCTTCTTTGCTTGCATGGCGGCAAGATGATATGAAGAGATTGATCGCTTATTCATCTATTGCACACCTGGGATTAATGGTTGTTGCCATTTTTTCTGAATCAGAAATCGGTATGCAAGGCGTGATGATACAAATGTTCAATCATGGTATCAATATTCTTGGACTTTGGGTTATTGTTGAAATATTGGAAAGAAAATATGGAACAAGAAAACTTTCTGAACTAGGAGGGCTTGCGCAAAAGGCGCCAGCGATGGCTATATTTTTTGTAGTTGTTGCATTAGCAAATATTGCTTTACCATTAACGAATGCATTTGTTGGGGAATTCATGATGTTCACGGGAATTTTTACTTCTCCTATGTCCGAGTATGAAATGATAACAGTGCCGGCTGCAGGTATTACAATCATACTTGGTGCTATTTATACATTGAGAATGGTGCAAAAAGTGATCTATGGAAACACAAATGCATTAACGGAGACAGGGACTGATATTGGCTATAATGAAAAATTGGTACTTGGAATAATTGTGATATTGATAATTGCAGGTGGTATTTACCCGCAGGCATTTCTTAGCCTTACCGAAGAGACAACAAAGTTTATTTTGAATGAAGCAAACATATATCCTTCATTAGGCAAATAAAAAAATTAGTGAAAAGAGCATGAACGCATTAATTATATCGGGAATAATGGGAGTGGTGATGATGTTCAGCGGTATTTTGCTGAAACAGAGATCATCTGTTCGTGCCGTTGCACTGACCGGGCTTTTTGCTGCGATCATTTTGAATGTAATGGAAATGTCTGGCTTTCATTTATTCAAGATCGATATAACTGGTATGATGAAGTTTGACAGGCTTGCACTTTTCTTCAATACGATCGCAATGGGCTGCACATTTATTTTCTTTTTGTTATCAGCAAAGGAAATGGAGAAAGTGGGATTGAATTACTCTGATTATTTTGCTTTGATATTCTTTATTGTTTGCGGTATCATACTTTCATCATCTTTCAGTTCATTGCTAATTCTTTTTCTCGGCATTGAGATCATTTCAATACCATTATATATTTTAACCGGCAGTGATAAAAAGAATTTAAAAAGTAATGAAGCATCGTTAAAATATTTTTTGCTCGGATCTTTTTCTACAGGATTAATGCTGATGGGTATCACACTCATTTACGGCAACTCGGGTTCTTTTTCTGTTGAAGTTATCGCTGAAAGTATTTCAAAGCCCGATGTAAAACCTGGCATACTACTAATAGCTGGTTTATTACTGTTAATGTTCTCCATGGCTTTTAAAGTATCTGCTGCGCCATTTCATTTTTGGACACCAGATGTTTATGATGGCGCACCAACAGTGTTCACTTCTTTTATGGCCACTATCGTAAAGGCAGCAGTGTTCATTGCATTCCTTCGTCTATTCTATTATGCATTTGGAAATATTCATGAAACCTGGAAGCTGATAATTGCTATAATAACAGCTCTCACTTTATTTATTGGAAATATTACCGCCGTTTTTCAGCAAAGTGTAAAAAGAATGCTGGCATACTCAAGTATTGCACAAGCTGGTTTTATGTTAATGGCGATACTTGCATTAAATGCATCTGCAACTGAAGGAATATTACTTTACACAACTGCATATTGTCTCGCCACGATCGGTCTTTTTGCCATATTGGTAAAAATGAAAGATTACACATTTGAAGGTTTCAATGGTTTTGCAAAACATCAGCCCTTATTGGCGGCGGTTGCTGTTGTTTTCCTTTTATCATTAGCTGGCATTCCATTAACTGCAGGCTTTCTTGCAAAATTTTATATGCTCAATGCAGTAATTGAGAAAGGTGGTTTTCTGTGGCTTGTAATTTTTGCAGTGCTGATGGCAGCGATCAGTGTTTATTATTATTTCCGTGTGATACAAGCAATGTATTTTAAAGAAGGCGAAGCACAAGCTATCGAAGTCAGTACATCATTCAAATGGACCATTGGTCTTGTTGCTGCACTGGTAATTTTGCTGGGCGTATATCCTCAACTTTTATTCAGCTGGTTTTATTTTTAGAAAAAAATTATTGCGGAGAATCAATTCTTACAAAAAATTATTGCCATTCCTGTATTAGACTTGGTCAGGAACTTTTCACTCATAACTTTGTTTTCCCGATAACTAACGGGATAAAAAAAACTTCATCATGAGAAAAACTACA
>JBIOVR010000356.1:0-5607 GCA_044867875.1 Chitinophagaceae bacterium | reverse complement strand
CGTATAAGCAAGGAAATTGATTTTGAATTGTTGTTACCTCAGCAATGGAACGGCAGGTTTTTAATGGCAGGTAATGGAGGGTTTGCAGGCAGTATTCAGAATAACCTCTTAGGTTACCTCGATAAGGCCTATGCAGTAGTGCCACAAATACAGATTGTACTTCATTCAAAATAGGACCCCGGGCTGGACAGCGACTTAATAGGTAGTACAAATTCTACAACGGTAAATTACTTATTAAAAGCCCCTTTGTTTCCATCAAAGGACTTTTTATTTTGTACCCATGGATCCAATACAAATCAGTTTTAAACACAACGGAGTAACATATAAGGATTGTTACTTTACAAAAGTTACCAGGAGCACTGCAACATCATTTTGGCATCTGTATGATGGCGAAAATTGTTACCTCGGCAGGCTTCAATTTTCTGACCAATGGACTTTTGATGCTAATAAGAACTCAACAGGATTAGATAAGTTGGCTGAATACTTTGGTGAGTTTGTAGAAAAAGCAAACCGAAGTAAGGCGGCATGATCGTCATTGCCTCTCATACTCCCTGCGGCTGCCTCCATCTAATGCAAAGCAGCCTGACAATAGCGTAAGCTTATTGGCGGATAATTCTAAAAAGACCTTTTGAGGATATCTCGCATTCTTGAAGTCGATACGTTGGGTATACTTGTCAGCTTCAATATCCAGGCATGTCGATTCACCTGCAGTAGCATCATCTATAATTTCAAATTCGCCGCTTTCTACTAACTGGCCGTTTTCTCTTATTTCATAATGACTTCTTGTAAAACTTATATCGTTGCCACTACCCGGTTGATAAGTTTGTGTCGACCAGCTGCTGGAAATTTTTCTTAGCTCCCAAATCCCTTCAAGACCTTCTTTGGTTTTTACAGTTTCCTTTTTACAGCTTATTGTAAATGTAAACATGAATAACAGGCAAAGCAGTAAAGTGACTGACCGTTTCATATTTCGAATTTACATACTGACAACACTGTGTTTAGTAACGTTGCAGTTGGTTTCTGAATTAATAAAAAATTATAAACGTCGCAAGTTTTGAAAATAGTTTAAATTAGTGAGACGGTTTGATATACTCCACCTTAAAACCGTTCTTCTGTTTTACCCTTTAATAAACCAACCTATCCTTACCCCCAAGGATCCTTCACGTTCATCGTTAAAAAAACCTGCTATGAGAAAATTTATAATTTTCATCTCCGCGCTGATCTTCGTGAACACAGTTAGCTCCCAGGTGTATAGAGATTTTTGGGTTAACAATATAATGACAGGAGCCATTTCAGAAAATATGAAAAATTATACACCGGTATTGTATAAATCAACTACGGAAGCTGGCACTTACCAGGCAATTGTGCTCAGTGCAACTGGTACAACAAATAACCTTGGTTGCAACCCAACAATTGCAGCTATTAATGCAGCCTTAGGCAATGCAACTGCAACAACTGATTGTCCCCCGGGAAACCTGGGTGTATCGGATGACCCGGTCATTATTTCAGGATGTAATTATTCCCAAAAAAGAACATGGATAGCTTCCGATGCATGTGGGAGTACTGCATCGGTTTCCCGAATCGTTACATGGATCGTAAATAATTCGAGCCCCTTTATCAATCTTACAATTGGCCCCGATCCCGGTTGTAATCCAACTGCAGCGGAAATTGAAACGGCGCTTGGATTTGCAACAGTTACCAATAGTTGTGGAAATGTAGAGCTAACAGTAGCTACCAGTCCAATACAAATTTCAGGATGCACTCGTTCACAAACGAGGTCATGGACAGCAACTGATGATTGTAATAATTTTTCAAGTGCGACAAGATTTATCACGTGGGTCGAAGATCTGATTCCTCCTACTATCTCAATTACCGGAACCATTAATAATCTTGGTTGTAACCCGCCAGCAGCAATCATAAACGCAGCATTAGGTAATGTTACAGCAAATGATAATTGCGGATCAGTATCATTACTTCAGTCTGATGAAACTGTTATTTCAAACGGATGTAACCGTTCACAAACACGAAGATGTACAGCTTCTGATGCGTGTGGAAACACTTCATCGGTTTCACGAATAGTTACATGGACAGAAGATATAACTCCCCAGGTATTTAATACTGTTACAAATATTACACAAAGCCCAGATCCCGGCATGTCCACTGCTGTTGTGAATATTATCCCACCAACTGTTACCGATAACTGTGGCGGCGGCCAAATCACCCGTGTAAGAAGTGACAACCTTCCGATCAATGATCCTTACCCGCTTGGGCAAACAATAATTACATGGACAGCTACCGATGCATGTGGTAATGTTTCATCTGTTATCCAAACAATAACTATTGGTGATACTCAAATGCCAGTCATTAATTATTGTCCCGTGGTGTCGGCACAATGTTTTATTGAGAATTCAACTTATACAATTCCTGTTTTATTAGCTTCCGATAACTGGGGCATTCAATCGATCCGCTTTCTTATAACCGGGGCCACATCAAGAGAAGGCGGTAATAACAATGCCAGTGGTATATTTAACCCGGGCACAAGTATTATTCACTGGACAGTTACAGATCTTGCGGGTAATAGTGTCACATGTGAAACAACTGTTGATGTAGATAAAGTGGATGTTGTGGTACCTGATGTCTATGCAGCGAATATTACACCAGCTATTGGTTTACCTAACACTATCTATATTGGCTATGGAGGCAATTCGATCACTCTAACAGCAAATGTGACCAGCAGCATCAGTCCAAATTCATTTTCGTATAAATGGACAATTGGTTCACCGGGTGGGACAAAGATCGGAACAGGGCCAACGATAATAGTGAATCCTTCAGTAACTACTACCTACTATGTAAGCATTAAAGATGAAAATAATTGTGCTCCCTTGTCACAATCATCAAAACAGGTTACTGTTACAGATATTCGATGCGGAACAAATAAAGTATGGGTATGTGAAATGCAAAAGAATGGAACGTTTAAATCTGTTTGTATTCCAACGACAAAACTACCTGAGCTGCCAGCAGGTTCTTATTTAGGACAATGCACAACTCCATTAACAAGATCAATGAAGATCGGAGAAGCTATAGAAGTGAAAAACGATCTTGTTATTACGGCAGCGCCTAACCCATCTGCAGGTTCATTTGAATTAAAAATAATGACCACGAATATTCCTGAACCAATTATTATCAGGACCATTGATATAACGGGAAGAGTTATTGATGTGAAAAAGAAATTTGCAGGACAAAGTATACAGTTGGGTAAAGAATATAACCCGGGCATTTTTATTATTGAGGCTTTGCAGGGAAACCGACGTGCAACTATCAGGGTTATGAAGATCGGGAACTAGAATTATTATTTCTTAAAATAGCTAGGCCATTCAAAAGGAAACAGAACAACAATGATTGGTTTTTATTTATTGAACGCTGTTTATAGTCGGCTGTCGTGAATTACAAACTCAGGACAATAATTGCTGTAATTTTTATTTAATGAACACTCCCGACAGCAGGGAATTCCTAACTTCAGACATGCGAAAAAAACTATTTCTCACCATTTCTCTATTCATCAGTTCTTTTGTTTTTGCGCAATCTATTATTCGCCTTGACGACAGCCGGGTCACTGCGCAAGAACTGGATTCAAAGATCTTCCAGTTGATGAAAGAAGCATCTGTAACCGGCATGGCGGTCAGCATATTCAATGACGGCAAGCCTGTTTATCACAAAGTATTCGGTTACAAAAATTCAGCAACCAAAGACCCTTTACAAACAAACACCAATTTCTATGGTGCTTCGCTTAGTAAGGCCGTTTTCGCGGTGATGGTTATGAAACTGGTAGAAGAAAAGATCATTAGTCTTGATAAACCGTTACAGGATTATCTTCCCAAACCGGTATATGAATATGGAAAAGGCACAAGTTGGAACCAGGATTTTACTTCATTAAAAGAAGACAACCAGTATAAAAAAATAACAGCACGTCATTGCCTGAGTCATTCTTCCGGTTTTGCCAACTGGCGGTGGTATGAACCTGATCAGAAATTACATGTCCATTTTGAACCGGGTTCACAATACAGCTATTCCGGTGAAGGACTTTGCTACCTGCAATTCGTGATCGAGAAAATAACTGGCAAAACGTTGAATGAACTGATGCAGGAAAAATTATTCGGGCCATTGGGTATGAAAAACTCCTCTTACACATGGCAGCCAGCATTTGAAAACAATTATTGTTTTGGTCATGATACTGCCGGTAAAGTATATCCAAAAGATAAAGATAATGCACCTCGTTCTGCAAGTACTCTCGAAACAACACCTGATGACTATAAACTTTTTACTGAAGCGGTATTGCAAAAGAAAATACTGAAGCTGGCTACCTACGACACACTATTCAAACAGCAGCTACGAATCCGCAGCAAGATCCAGATGGGAACCGATGCATGGAAAGATCCAACTGATGAAAATGATAATATTCTTCTTGGTTATGCGCTGGGGTGGGGAAGATTGCAAACTCCTTATGGTTTTGGCATATTCAAAGAAGGTCATGGCGATGGCTTTCAACATTACTCGATCCTTTTCCCGGAAAAAAAATTGGGTATAGTTATTCTGACCAACAGTGATAATGCTGAAAGTATTTTTAAAGAATTACTGGAGTTCGCGATCGCAGATACATATACTCCATGGAAATGGCAGCGGTATTTTCCTTATGATCAAAAAAAATGATGATAACATTTGAAATAATTATCAATCCCTGTTACAACGAACTGACATCCCAATCCACTTAGTGGAACAGGGCTGAGGAATGTTTTGCTCGTGGCAACTTTGCAAATAATTACCATCAAAGAACGTTTGGCGGCTCCAGGCACGATCAGTAGAGAACTCAGTAGAACTATGCCAGTAACCCCCTCGGTTAATACTTGCAAAGTCGATCGCACCATCGCCGGGTCGAACGCCACCAGGAAGCCCACTGAAGCCGCTACTATTGGTAGCTCCAGTATTTGGGCTAAGCCATAAGCCCGTCCGAGTTTCAATTGTTCCGGATGATTTTATTTTACCACCGGCAATCTGCCAGCCTCCCAGACAGTTTTCAAGTGTTGTCCATTCCGCATCTGTAGGTACATGCCATCCTTGTGGTGCTAACCCTCTTGGATCATTTACAGCATACCAATTATATAATTTACCATATATAGCTCCATTTGCGGGATCATTTTTATAATAACACCAAGCTCCTGTTCTTAATCCCGTCCAAACAGAATGATCAGTAACTTGGGGTATTGGATCGCCATTTCTATAATGATCTACATCTAGGTTTTTAACCATCCAATCCTGATCGCAAATAGTAGTTAATACAGTTGAACAATCACCTTGCAGATCTCCATGTGCAAGGTGCCCCGTTAACGCACTTGCATTAATTTCAATTGTTTTTGAAATACCAGTTGCGGCATCATAATGACATACTAGGATCTTTGCTTGTCTATTTTCGTCAGCACCAGCAATTTTTTCAGATGCTTTGTCCATAGAAATTTCTTTTTGACAAGCAGTAAATAATAGAATAGCAAATAATTGCAATAGACGCTTTTTCATAAAAATAATTTTAGCTAAACTATCAGCGTCTTTCTTTTT
>JBIOVR010000355.1:0-23429 GCA_044867875.1 Chitinophagaceae bacterium | reverse complement strand
ACCTGTGACCCGACTTTCAGCAACAGTTGTTCTTCTGCCGGGTAAGCAGACCCCGGAAAATCGCCTTCGATATCTGCTCTATAGGAAAATGATTTTTTAGCAAGACCCTTTAGTTCTGTTTCATTTTTATTTCTTGCTCTTTCATTGTGTGTGGTAAGAATAATATAACCGTCATCCTTTGTTCTCCTGAAATCGGTGACAAATCTTTTCTCCAATAAAGTTCTTCCATCATCATCAAGTTGATTATTCCTTACCTGGTTTAATACATTAATAAATTTCTCCTCGCTTTGCCTGTATATTTTATCAAACTCAATATAAACAGGCGGCTCTTCTTTTATTACAAGACTGTCGAAGAAATAAGGGCTGTTATAAAAATCTTTCAATAATCGCCATTCATGTTCTTTTATTACTGGCGGCAACTGAAACATATCTCCAATAAATAAAACTTGTACGCCCCCAAATCGTTCATTATGTCTTCGGCGAATATGACGTAAGACAACATCAACTGCATCGAGCATATCACAACGAACCATACTGATCTCATCTATAATAAGAAGCTCAAGCTCCTGTAAGATCTTTTTCTTTTCCGTCGTCATTCGCAGCTTGCTGAGAAGACTATTTTTATTTGTGACCTCTTCTGTTTGTCTATTAAATCCCCCACCGTCTGGAATAAATGGTGAAAAGGGAAGTTGAAAAAAAGAATGCATAGTTACACCGCCAGCATTGATCGCAGCTACACCCGTTGGCGCCACTACAGCAATTTGCTTGGGACAATTTTCTCTTATATATTTTAGAAATGTGGTTTTGCCAGTACCTGCTTTACCGGTAAGAAAAATATTCCTCGAGCTTTGGTTTACAAGCTCAGCTGCCAATCGAAACATTTCATTATTAAGATCATATTCCATCCTGGTGATTATATATCAAATAAAAAAGCTCCGGTTATTAACCAGAGCCTTTCAGTGGTGTGGGGCGGGATCGAACCGCCGACACAAGGATTTTCAGTCCTTTGCTCTACCGACTGAGCTACCGCACCTTTTAATCCCCAACTTGTTTCGGGAATCTTTTATTGGGCAGCAAAAATAATTGTTCTGAGCCAAAGGGTGAAAAAACAATGCTGAAATTTCCCGGCTTTATCCTTTTATTTCGATGTTTTCCTGTTTTACACCTGATTCTCCTTGCATTAGCAAAAGTATTTGCGCTACAGTAACCACATCTTTCTGGCAGTAGTTGACAATTCGTTTTAAATCCTTGTCGTTCCAGTATACACTCCAAACCTTACTTCCGTCAATATCATCCTTTGGTGTAGGAATACCAAGTGTATGAGCAAGGAGATTTAAAGAAGTAAAACTTTTAAAATCTCCAAACTTCCACAACTCAAGAGTATCGATATGACAAACCTCCCATGGTTTCTTACCGCTGGCGTTTAAAATAACTGGAATTGGAAGTTTATTTATTATAAGCCTCCGACACAAATATGGAAAATCAAATTCTTTCCCATTATGTGCACATAAATATTTCTGTTCATCACTATTTGTCCACTTATTCAACATATCACAGAACTCAACAAGCAGCACTGCTTCGTTTTCTCCATAAAAAGATTTGAGAATGATTTTCTTCCCGTTGCCATTTCCTTGTATAAATCCACAGCTCACACAAATAATTTTTCCAAACTCGGCATAAATGCCTGCACGATGATAGATCGTTTCTTTTGTTTCTTCTTCGTGGTATTTCAAAAGTGAAGTTGCCTTTGTATCCCATAATTCTTTCCAGTCTTTGGGCAAAGAATTATAATCTGCATATTGAGGAACCGTTTCAATATCGAGGAATAGAATATTGTTGACAGGAATAGCCATAGTTTCTTCCTAAAAATATAAAACCCGGCTTAAACGCTGATACCACTTATAGGTACTTTTCTCCCTTATTTCGTTTCACCTCTGCCACAAATTCTTTTATCTCTTGCTCCTTATCTTTTCTGCAAATCAATAAGGCATCCTTTGTATCTACTACTATAAAATCATCAAGGCCCTGTAACAAGACGAGCTTTCCATTTTCTGCATGAACCATACATTTCGTTGCATCCATTATCATTACATTTTTTCCCGCAACTGCATTTCCCAAATAATCTCTTTCCATATTATCCCACGCACTGTTCCATGTACCCAGATCGCTCCAGCCAAATGATGATGGAATTATATAAACATTATCCGCCTTCTCCATAATACCAAAATCAATAGAGATATTAGTGCATTGCGGATAAATCTGTTCTATTGCTTCTTTTTCTTCTTCTGTATTAAATTTTTCTTTTTCCGCAACGAAAACCTCGTACATCTCAGGAAGATATTTCTCGAATGCTGTAACGATATTTTTTACTTTCCAAATGAAAATGCCTGCATTCCACAGAAAATCTCCACTAGCTATGAATGTTTGCGCTAGTTCTGCATTTGGTTTCTCAGTAAACGTTTTTACTTTATAAATATCCGGCGCTGCTGCCGTCGTATCATGCTGAATATATCCATACCCGGTATTAGGATATGTTGGTTTTATTCCAAGTGTTACAAATGCGTTGATATGATCTACAAAATCCAGCGCCTTCTTTGAAGTCTTAATAAATTCTGATGGTTCTGTTATCAAATGATCTGCCGGGGCAACAATAAGTTTTGCATCGGGGTCTTTTTTCAAAAGCTTGAAAGAAATATAAGCAACACAGGGGGCCGTATTTTTTCTTGATGGTTCGCCGAGAATATTTTCTTCTTTGACATTTGGCAATTGTTCTTTCACTATCGGTACATACTCCGCCGATGTGATAATGAAAATATTTTCCTCGGGTACCAGCTTTTTATACCGTTCAAAGGTTTGCTGAATTAATGTTTTACCCGAATTCAGTATATCAAGAAACTGTTTTGGATATGCGGTGCGGCTCATTGGCCAGAAACGACTGCCGATACCACCGGCCATAATCGCTACATAATTATGTTTGCTACTCATGTCTTTTATATCAATCCTTCACGGATCAGGTCATGCAAATGTATAAATCCAAGATATTTTCCATTTTCAACAACTACTAACTGGGTTATTGATCTTTTCCTCATCAGGTCCAGCGCATCAACTGCCAGTTCATCTGCGCCGATGGATTTGGGTGTTGCCGTCATTATATCTGCCGCGGTAACACCATCCAAAGAAATATTTTTTTCCAGCATTCTTCTAAGATCCCCGTCTGTAATTATTCCTAAAAGGATATCATTGTTATCAACGACCGCTGTTGCTCCTAAGCGTTTTGATGAAATTTCAACAATAACTTCTTTCAATGATCCGTCTTTTGCCAGTTTTGGTTTTTCGTTTTTTATATAAAGATCGGCGACTCGTAAATAAAGCTTTTTTCCAAGTGTTCCGCCAGGATGAAATTTTGCGAAATCATCACTGCCAAATCCTTTCATTTCCATCAGGCAAATAGCTAATGCATCACCCATTACAAGTTGGGCGGTTGTGCTGCTTGTTGGCGCCAGGTTATTTGGACAAGCTTCCTGAGTTACCGTTGTATTTAATATGATATCAGATTGGCTGGCTAAATAGGACTCGACACTTCCCACCATTCCAATAAGTATGTTCTTGAAATTTTTAATTAATGGCACCAGTACTTTTATTTCCGGGCTTTCGCCACTTTTGCTGATGATCAACACTACATCGTCTTGCTGCACAATTCCAAGATCCCCATGAATAGCATCTGCAGCATGCATAAAAATTGAAGGGGTTCCTGTTGAATTAAGTGTAGCAACAATTTTTTGAGCAATAACAGCGCTTTTTCCAATTCCACTTATCACTACCCGGCCTTTGCAGTTTGTGATTGCGTTTACGGCTTTTTCAAAATCCTCATTTATATATCGAGATAATCCGCTGATGGATAGGGACTCTAATTCAATAGTCTTTAGCGCAATCTGTTTTAGTGAGGAGGTCATTGGAGGGGGCAAAATTATAGGATTTGATATGAAACCATATCAATACAAGATTATAGTTTAGAGTTTACCATTTTAGTAAGTTATCAAGCAAACTATTTTCGTAAATTCGCCCGGATCGTCTGTTGAGGGTATCTGATAGGAGCGTTTACCGGGATGAATGGAAAGAATATTCAATTATACCTTCTCCGCTAGCAAGTCCCGCCGCCACTCCATATAAATCGTACAGAAGCTGTCATTTGTGTAAAAATACCAGCATATAACAATGGTATTTTCTGTATCTTAATCAGCTATATTTTTAAAAAACGACGATGAAAAGATTTGAGTAATGGCTACAGCATCAGCAAAAAAAACAGTTAAGGCAACAAACGGCAAACCTGCCTCCAAAAAGAAATTTGACCTTCACGAAGCGCTTCATGAACATTTTGGTTTTGATAAATTCAAGGGCAACCAGGAAAAGATCATTGAGAATTTGCTTGCGGGAAAGGACACTTTTGTCATCAAGCCTACCGGTGGTGGTAAAAGTTTGTGCTATCAATTACCGGCGTTGGTTAGCGAGGGGGTAGCAATTATAGTTTCTCCCCTCATTGCACTAATGAAAAACCAGGTGGATCTTGTGCGCAGCTACAGCAACATTGATTCAGTTGCACATTTTTTAAATTCTACTCTTACAAAAAAAGAAATAAGAGAGGTACACGATGATCTTCTAACCGGCAAAACAAAAATGTTATACGTTGCGCCGGAAACATTAACCAAGCAAGAGAATCTTGAATTCTTTAGTGATCTTAAGATCTCGTTCTTCGCGGTTGATGAGGCGCATTGTATTTCTGAATGGGGTCATGATTTTCGTCCAGAATATCGCCGGTTGAGAGAGATGATGATCCAGATAAATCCCGACATCCCGATGATCGCTTTAACCGCGACAGCTACTCCAAAAGTTCAAAGCGATATTGTTGAAAATCTTGACCTCCGTGATCCGAAGATCTTTATTTCTTCATTTAACCGGCCAAATCTCTATTATGAAATAATTCCAAAGATCAATAAGGATGATACGCTGAAGAATATGGCAAAGTTTATCGTGCAGAATAAGGGCAAAAGCGGTATCATTTATACAACGAATAGAAAAACGACCGAAGAGCTTGCGGATATGCTGACGGCAAATGGAATTAAGGCTGTTGCCTATCATGCGGGATTTGATAGTAAGTTAAGATCTGACAGGCAAGATCAGTTTATGAATGAAGATGTGCAGGTGATCGTTGCCACTATTGCATTCGGAATGGGAATTGATAAACCAGATATACGTTATGTAATACATTATAATATTCCAAAGAGTATTGAAAATTATTACCAGGAAACTGGCCGGGCTGGTCGTGATGGCATGGAAGGTAAATGCATACTTTATTATTCTCATAAAGATGTAGCAAAGCTGGAACATTTGATGCGTGATAAACCGCTTAGCGAAAGAGAAGTGGGAAATCAATTGATAAGCGAAACGGTGGCGTTTGCAGAAAGTGGTGTTTGCAGAAGAAAAATCTTGCTCAGTTATTTTGGTGAAGAATATGAAAGTGAGAAATGTGGCAATTGTGATAACTGTCTTCATCCGAAAGAAAAAATTGAAGCAAAAGATGAGGTTGTGTGTGCACTAAAGGCTATTAAGGCCCTTGATGAGCGTTTTGCAATGGAGTATGTGGTGAACATGATCTATGGAAGACCAACACCACAAATAACCATGTACCGTCATGAGGGGCTTGATGTCTTTGCCAGCGGTAATGAAAAAGAACCGCATTTCTGGAATTCATTGATCCGTCAAATGTTGTTGGAAGGTTTGCTTCAAAAAGATATTGAAGAATATGGTGTGCTGAAGTTTACAAAGAAGGGAACCGATTTTTTGAAGAAACCAAAATCTTTCAAGATCGTTCTTAATAACACATACGAAGAGGCAAATGCTGATGATGATGAAGGCGCAGAAACTACAGAAGGCGCTGCAGCGGATGAAAAGTTGTTTGAGATGCTGAAAGAGCTTCGTCAAAAAGAAGCAAAGAAAAAAAACCTGCCGCCATTTGTGCTTTTCCTTGAATCATCACTACAGGATATGGCGACCCTTTATCCCATTACACTAGCAGATCTTGAAAAATGCCAGGGTGTAAGTAAAGGAAAAGCGATCCGGTATGGCAAGCCCTTTATTGATTTGATCTCCAAATATGTGGAGGAAAATAATATTGAGCGTCCCGATGATTTTGTAATGAAGAGTGTGGTGAATAAAAGCGGCAACAAAGTTTATATCATTCAGAACATTGATAAAAAGATCCCGCTGGAAACCATTGCAAAGAACAAAGGAATGAAAATGGAAGAGTTGCTGGAAGAAATGGAAACGATCGCAGGCAGTGGCACCAAACTCAATCTTGATTATGCTCTCTCTCAATTGCTGGATGAATATGATCAGGAAGAGATCATCGAATATTTTAAGGGTTGCGAAACATCATCACTACAGGTGGCACAGGAAGAATTATCCGAACATAGTTTTACCTGGGAGCAATTGAAGCTTATGCGGATAAAGTTTTTAGGACAATATGGTAATTAGAGGGTCATGTGAGTATATTCAAAATTTCTCTTTATCTCTTTTTCTCTTTTAATCTCTTAGTGAAATGAAACGAACCAATTATTCATCCGGCGCCAAATGGGAAGACGTTGTTGGCTATAGCCGTGCTGTAAAAATTGGAAATACAATTGAAATAACCGGAACAGTAGCTGTTGACGATAACAGCGATCTTGTTGGTGGCAATGACGCATATGAACAAACAAAGTACATCATTCAGAAAATAGAAAAGGTCTTACAAAAAGCAGGGGCATCATTAAAAGATGTAATAAGGACAAGATTGTTTGTCACTGATATTTCCCGCTGGGAAGAATATGGAAAAGCGCATGGCGAATTCTTCAAGGACATTAAACCCTGCACAAGTATGATCGAAGTGAAGGGGTTGATAGCTCCAGAATATTTAATAGAGATTGAAGCAACTGCAATCATCAGTGAATAACTTCGCTGCATGAGCAGCCCCGTTATTAATTCCAAGCTCCCGAATGTCGGCACCACCATTTTTACTATAATGAGTGGTTTGGCAAATGAGCACAAGGCCATTAATCTTGGCCAGGGCTTTCCTGATTATCAAATGGACGAAGAGTTGATGAACAAAGTGAGCGAGGTAATGCAGAAAGGGTGGAATCAGTATGTGCCGATGCAGGGTTATATGCCCTTAAGAGAATCAATTGCCGAAAAGGTTGAATGCTTATATCAAACAAAAATTGATCCCGGCACGCAAATTACAATTACTCCCGGTGGCACCTATGCTATCTATACTGCGTTGACCACAATACTGCAACCCGGAGATGAAGTAATAATTTTTGAACCCGGTTATGATAGTTATATTCCAAATGTTGAGATCAATGGTGCTGTTCCTATTCTTATCGATCTGAAGTTTCCCGAATACAGGATCGATTGGGATGAGGTAAGAAAAAAAGTTTCTCCAAAAACAAAAGCGATCATGCTAAACAGCCCGCATAATCCAACAGGCGCAGTGTTAAAGGAAGAAGATATCCGACAGTTGAACAGTATTGTTAAGGACACAAATATTTTTATAGTAAGCGATGAAGTATATGAACATCTCATTTTTGATAATATTCCTCATCAATCCATTCTTCGTTACCCGGAATTACTTGAAAGAAGTTTTGTTTGCTTTTCTTTCGGTAAAACCTATAACTGCACCGGGTGGAAGCTTGGTTATTGTATCTCATCTCCTGCATCAAAGATCGAGTTCAGAAAAGTTCACCAGTTCAATTGTTTTTGTTGTCACACTCCTTCACAAGTTGCACTAGCGGATTTTTTAAAAAATAAAGACGCTTATTTATCGCTCAGCGGTATCATGCAACAAAAAAGAGATCATTTTATTGACCTGATGAAACAAACAAAGTTTGAATTGCTTAACAGCAGCGGCAGTTATTTTATTTGTGCAAAATATGATCGCATCAGCGATGAAGCAGACAGAGACTTTGCAATTCGTATTACAAAAGAATTTGGCGTTGCTACAATTCCTGTTTCTGTATTTTATAAAGCCGGAACAGATAATAAAGTAATTCGATTTTGTTTTTCAAAAAATAAAGAAACATTAGAAGCGGCAGTTGAAAGACTGATAAAAATTTAATGATAAAGGATGTGCGATACAAAGGGATTGTTTTTATGCTGATGGCAGCATTATGTTTTTCTATGATGGGGGGCGCCGCAAAAGCATTAAAAGAAGTTTTCTCCGCCGGCCAACTTGTGCTTTATCGGAATGCCATTGGAATGATGTTTCTAGTTCCCGGTTTAGTTATAAAGCCCCCTCTTCAACAAGGCGGCAAATTCCTCAGGCTTGCGTTTCGTGGATTAATGGGAGCACTTGCTTTATACACGTTGTTGTATTGTATTCTTCACCTCCCGTTGGGTACAGCGATGAGCTATAATCTTACCTCCGCTTTATTCATTGCGATCTTTTCCTTTTTGTTTTTTGGTGAGTATCATGGAAAAAAAGTTTTGTTCGCTGTGATACTTGGTTTTACGGGCATGTTGCTTATTTATAAACCGGTAATGCATTTTTCCTGGTATTATCATGTAACCGGGTTGATGTCAGGTATTATTTCTGCTGTGGCATACATAACACTGGGAAGGCTAGCCGCCTATTACGATTCACGGGTGATAGTATTGTCTTTTTTAGTAGCCGGTGTTTTATTGCCCTCGCTTTCGTTGTTAATTCATTATTCATTTGGGATTCCTGCTGATGGCGTTTTTATTATTGATTGGAAATGGCCGGCAGGTAAGGAGTGGTTCATTGTCTTATTCATGGGGCTTGCCGCTTTGTTCGGACAATATTTTGTTACAAAAGCCTATGGCTCTGATAAAGCAGGGATCGTTTCTGTATTTGGATATTCAAATATTATCTATTCTGTTTTCATAGGTATGTTATTAGGGGATGCTTTTCCAGACCTAATGAGCTGGGCAGGAATCTCCTGCATCATTATTAGTGGCGTTATAATCTCTCTCTTCAAAAGAAGTCAGCTTCCCGACGATTAAAAAATATTTTTTATAAAATATTTGGTAGTATGAATTTTCTTATCGTATATTTGCGATATAAGATCTCAGACGGCGCTCCCGTCTTTTTATTTGTTCTGATTCATCGCATAAAAACGATTAAACAAATGGCAATTCATAAAAAAGAAGAGTTTTCACAAAAAGAACAGGACCTGGCAGCTTTTGCAAAAGCATTAAGCCACCCTGCCCGTATTGCAATATTGAAAATGCTGGCGCAAAAGAATGAATGCATTTGTGGTGAGATCGTTGATGTATTACCGCTTGCGCAAAGCACCGTAAGCCAGCATTTGAAGGAATTAAAAAATGCCGGCCTTATCGATGGTATGATCGATGGTCCACGCAGCTGCTATTGCATAAACTGGAAAGCTTTTGAAAAATTTAATACCGAATTCAGTTTTCTTTTCAACAAACTGAAAGTACAGAATGAAAAAGCTTGTTGCTGAATGCTGAATAGAAAGATGAACACTTCGCTTCGCCCAGTGCAGGCTGTGTGTCTCTACAGAGTTCAATGGAAGAATAACGTTGACATCATAAAAAACAAAAAGTATAATCATGAAAAATGAAACTGAAATTAAAGAACTGGTGAGAGAAAAATACTCACAGATTGCTTCTCAGTCAAAAACTCAAAATGCAAGCTCTTGCTGCGGTGCAACGGGTTGTGGTGATGTATATAATATTATGGCCGACGACTACACAAAGCTTGATGGTTATAATCCTGACGCAGACCTTGGTTTGGGATGTGGCTTACCAACTGAATTTGCAAAAATAAAAAAAGGTGATACCGTGGTGGATCTTGGGAGCGGTGCAGGCAATGATGCGTTTATTTCCAGGCGTATCGTTGGGGAACGGGGTCGTGTAATTGGTATAGACATCACAGAAAAAATGATCGAGCTGGCAAAAAACAATGTCGCAAAGCTTGGTTATAAAAATGTAGAGTTTCGTCATGGTGATATTGACAGTATGCCTTTATTCAGCAACAAGGCAGATGTGGTTGTTAGTAACTGTGTTTTAAATCTCGTTCCCAATAAACACAAAGTATTTAGCGAAATTTTCAGAGTCTTAAAACCTGGCGGACACTTTTCCATCTCTGATATTGTGATCGAAGGCGAACTTCCTCCTAAATGGAAAGAGATAGCAGAGCTATATGCTGGTTGTGTATCCGGTGCAATTCAAAAAAGCGAATATCTCGGCATCATTGAAGAAGCCGGTTTTACAAACATTACACTCCAAAAAGATAAAACGATTGTTATTCCTGATGAAATACTTGCTGAATATCTAAATACAGAAGAGATCAATGAATATAAAAATAGTAATGTAAGGATCACAAGCATTACAGTATATGCAGATAAGCCATCAAAAGATGAAAGAAATTGTTGCGAGCCCGGCAGTGGATGTTGCTAAAATTTTTTGAAACGAAAACTATGATCATGAAAAAAATAATTTTTTTACAACTGCTGTTGCTTACAACACTGGTGGTGTTGTCCCAAAGCACCAAACAGGCTCCACCGGCATGGGGTCATTACAAAAAATTATCCGCTTATAGCGCAAAGCCAAAGACAGGAATGGAAGCATTCGATACGCTTCATTTTATTCTTGCGTCTGGTGAAACAAAGGTTGAGCATATTGAAAGAAGCGGCGGACCTTCTGTAGAAAAAACAAAAGCCCCCGAATCAAAATGCGACCCAGCCACTTGTCAACCCGGTGAATTAATTGGTAATGGTAAAAAAAGAGCCCCATTTTATTTAAGTTCGGCGGAAAAGTTTTTTATCCCGGATTTTCCTGCCAATAGTTCGACACAAACCCGTGCCGAGGTGGATTATCTTTTGCAACTACAAACGCAAAGAAGTGAGGAAGATGTAAGAGCCTCCATGTTTTATGCCAGCGTTTATTACAGAACTTCTGTAAAGCCCGGAGACAATGATTACAAAAAATTTCAGCGGAATCTCTTTCACATCGGAAGAAGTATTGGCACCTGGTTCAATGCAGATTCGTTGCCATTAACTGCGGCCCTTGCTGCAAATGTTTGGAAAGATGCAGAATATCTTATTTGGAAGTATAAAAATTATTTCATTCGTATTCGTCCTTACAAATTGGAGCCTGCATTGCAAAATCTTGAAGAAACAAACTGGGCTGCTTATCCAAGTGGTCATGCGACCAATTCTTATGTGAACGCTTATTTATATTCAGAGCTTTTGCCTGAATTCAGTTCGTTCTTTATAAAAGATGCTTATGATATGGCACATTCAAGAGAAATTATTGGTGTGCACTATCCAAGCGATTCCGAAAGCGGTCGTGTACTGGCCTGGCAGTTGATCAAAAGATTAATGTCAAATGAAAAATTTAAAAAAGATTTTGATGCGGCGAAAAAGGAAGTAGAAAAAATAAAGCAACAAAAGGGGTTTTAAAATTGTATCATAATTCTTTAACATTAAAAAGTAAAGCCATGAAAAAACAAATGAAAGATCCGGGATGTGGTTGTAGCGGTTGTTGCACCGGTGCAATGGTTGATTAACACAAAGAACGATCCCGAAAGTTTCGGGATCGTTTTATTTTTATATAATTAATGACAGCATGAAAAAGAAATTACTTTTTGTTTGTGTTGAGAACAGCAATCGTTCTCAAATGAGCCAGGCATTTGCCAAAATGCTGGGTGGTGAAAATGTGGAAGCATACAGCGCCGGTAGTAGGCCTTCTGGCATTGTAAATCCAAAAGCAATTGCTGCAATGAAAGAACTGGACTATGATCTAAGCAAACACGAAAGCAAATCATTAAAAGATGTTGAGCGGTTCGCTCCGTTTGATGCAGTGGTAACAATGGGATGTGGAGATGCTTGTCCGTGGATGCCGGCAAAAAAATTTATTGATTGGGAAATACCAGATCCTAAAAATATGGAGCCGTCAAAGTTCAATGAAGTAAGAGACCTGATCCGTGATAAAGTAAAAGATCTGTTGTCTGCAGTCTAGCTCTTAGGTGTTATATATTTTTCCGGGATCGGTGTATCCGGGCTCTCACCCTGCCAAAGAATAGTGATCACCCACCAACGTTTACCATCATACCAAAGTTGAAAGCTGTTTATTCCCCGCATAAAAGGTTTCTCGTCATTCAATGTTCTTTTGTTTTCATAAGTGCTGAATACATGCACAATGTTTCCAAATTGTTCGGTCTTTCTGCCGATCTCTTTTTCAAAAAAACCATCCTTCTCCAGGAATGGACCCGAGCTAGTGATATAATCTTCAACCGCCAGTGTTCTTCTTGTTGATTCTCCCGTTGCCCGTTTGCCCGTTGGGATCATTCTTGCATCAGGAACAAACAGCGTTCGCATTCTATCCCAGTTTCTTTTTTGTCCTGCAGGTCCGCTGATAACATCATATACGGCAGCAACAATTGCTTCAGGCGATGAAACATCTTTGGGATCGGCAGGAATGCTATCGGTAATTGCTGTTGCTCTTATGGTTGTGCAAGACAAAATGATCATCGCAAGTATCAACATTCTTTTCATACTGCTAAATTTTGTTCAAGTTAGTTATTGGCAGTGTATTTTCTTCTCCATTCATAAATCTGGCTTCGGTTTGTTTACTTTGTATAAATTTTTTGATTGAACTCAACGATCCTTTCTAATCGCACATATATTTTTCTTTTCTCTTTGCTGGGATTGGTTTATATCGCAGGGCTCTTTGTCCCGTTAATGGATAATGATTCCGGGCATCACGCAGATATCGCCTTGAGAATGTATCTCACTGGCGATTATGTTACTTTGTATGATCATCGCGGTGATTATATTGATAAGCCACATTTTCTTTTCTGGACATCAGCGCTGAGCTATCATCTTTTTGGTATTACTTCTTTTGCTTACCGGTTTCCTTCTTTTCTTTTTACGATCCTCGGCACTTATTCCATATTTCGTTTAGGAAAAGAATTATATGGTCATGAGATCGGGAAACTTGCTGCATTAATAGCGACTTCGTCCTTTTGTTATATTCTCGCCAACAATGATGTTCGCATGGATGCAATACTGACAGCGGCAATTGCTTTTGCAACATGGCAGCTGGTCGCCTATGTTCATCATCGAAAATTTATTTTTCTACTTGGTGCTGCATTGGGAATGGCAGTCGGGTTTTGTACAAAAGGGCACGTAGGGCTGGTTACTCCCGTGACAGGTATTTTCTTTTATCTTTTATATAAAAAGTATTGGAAACTGTTGTTTGACTGGCATTGGCTGATTGTTATTTTCTTTTTTGCAATTTTTATTTCTCCCGTTGTTTATTGTTACTATTTGCAGTTCAATCTTCATCCTGAAAAAATTTCTCAGGGTATAAAAGGCGTGAATGGGGTGAAATATATTTTATGGAGTCATAGTTTCGATCGCATCAAAGGAGCTGAACGCTTTGGTGCTGTTGGCAAAGAAGATCTTTTCTTTTTCCTCCATACATTTCTTTGGACGTTTGCGCCCTGGTGTTTTGTGGCATTCATTGCTTTATTCATCCGGTTAAAGAATTTCTTTTCTGTAAAAGAAGAATGGCTGAGCACAGGAGTGTTTGTGATGCTGGCAGCTTTAATAAATTTTTCAAACTTCAAGTTGCCGCATTATCTGCCGATCCTTGCACCAGCAACCGCATTGATCGTTGCACATTTGTTTGTGTCCCGTTGGAATGAGGAGCGATGGAAAAAGGCGTTTTATATTATTCAATTATCAACTTCTATATTATTACTTGCAACGGCCGCATTAGTTAATGCATGGGCCTTTCCTGTCAAAAGCACAGGGGTACTTATTGGCTTAATTTTTTTTCTTGTTGTTGTTTTTTATTTCTTTTTAAGCAAATTGTATACTAACATACAAAAGTCAATTACTGTTTCAGTGGCGGCTATTACTTTATTTTTCTTTTTAGCGAATACAAATTTTTACCCGCAACTATTAACTTACCAGGGCGGCAAACCACTTGCTGATTTAACAAGAGGTATTGCTGATCCAAAAAATGTTTATTTCTGGAAAAAGACTTTTAGCTCAACTTATAACTTCTATTCTTCTTCTAACCGACAAGTATATAATGATTCGCTGAACCAAACAGGAAAAAATTTTTGGCTGATCTATGAAAGGTCACAGCAGGCCGAAATCGACTCTTTGGGGCTTCAATTAGGAAAAACATTTTCTGTTCCTGACTACGAGATCACAAGATTGAAAAAAAGTTTTGTTGACCCTGCTACAAGAAATGAAACGCTTGATGAAATGGTAATGGCGGAAGTGGTTGGTAAGAAAAAATGATCGCCCCTCAACTCTTTTTTTACTTTTTATACCTTATATACTTTTCTGTATTTATTCTATCGATGCCCTGTGCTTCTATCTTTTCAACCCCCGTTTGAACAAGTGTATCGTTAGATATAGTTACCGTGAAAGTAAAATCGTGTCCTTCCCACTCTTTGGCGCTACAATATTCAAGATGTTCGGTATAAGTATTACCGGTAAGCGTATAGCGGCCGCCGCCAGCTGAAAAGCTTGTTGAATCTTTCCTGATATCATGTTGTAGAAATGAAAAATGTGAATCGTTGATGATCTTGATAAAGGAAAGATCCCTTGTATAATCAGTGATGGTGGTATCTCCTTTCTCGATCAGCGTTCCTGTAAGTAATTTCCAGGTTCCCTGGATCGGAATAGTAGTTGTTGTTTTAGAGTTGCTTTCTGAACTTTCATTACACGATAACAGGCTACAAAAAAATAGAATGAATGCGGCAGATTTTAGCATGATGCATAGTTTGGTTGTCAGTAACTTAATTTTTTATACGACCAAATTAATGCAACCGATTTGAAATACTAAGGTTGGCGAGAACATTCTTTAACTCCATTTGCAAACGTAATTTTAGCTGTAACGTGTTCGTTAGTATTTAGCAAAGTACAAAACAAGGGACAGCTAAATGTAGCGGAGTGGGTCAAAAAAGAATTAATAAGCCACAGGAACATTGGTAAATGAACCATTCTTGATCGAAACCGAACCCGGAACGCCGTAAATATTATTGGGAAATCCTGGAGTTATCACCGGTGTGAGCTGTCCGGAAAAATTGCCACTTATATGTCCATCCTTATATGTCGTTACATTAAAACTCATATGATCCGTTGGGCCATATACATATTGGGCCTTTCCCTGGAAAGTTGTAACATACATGGGACCATAAGGACTCATGTAATTATAATTTCCAACCTTTAAACTATCTGTAAAAAAAGTAAAAACAAAATCTCCGGAACTGGTTATACCACTAAGAACATAGTTGCTTGATTTAACACATTCCAGCGTGTGAATACCGGGTCCTTGTCGGTCAGCGTCTTCAACAGTTATTGAAACCAAATTACCATTAATTTCATAGCGTAGCGTAGCAGTGATCTTGGTTTGCTTGCCAGAAATGCCGAGCATGGCATCCGGGATGGATTGCTTTAAGCAGGAAGGCAAAAGAATTGTAATCGCAGCAATTATCAAATAAAATTTCATAATTATTATAAATAACTCATTTGGTCTAATATTCTGTCTCCCTTTTTTTGAAGGAGATAATTCTTGTTATTCCCAGGCTTACAAAATTGTTAGAGCCCCCATGAGCAACTACAGTTTCATAACGAAGGTTCAAATCAAAGGGTGCCCGCCCAATCGTGAACATGTAGCCTGCTCCTGCTGCCAATACAACTCCATGATATTTCAAATCGATGTTTTCGCCGGTTTCAGAGGGCAACGAGGTTATTCCAATCAGGTTGTAGCCAACTTGTGGTTCAACATAAAACCCCTGGCCGGTTCCGTTTAATGTATGCCGGTATCCCGCTTTTAACGGGCACATTATTGTGCCGTATTGGGTTCCATAACCGCTCATAAAAAAAATATTAGCTCCTAATTCGAATGTCACATTGGCTGCTTCTGAAACAGGCAGTCCGGTTTTGATAAATGCGCCAAAACCAATTTTATAATCCTTTGTATTATTTCCTATCAACTTCATTACACTTATCTGTGCGCTTGCCTGCATTATTAACAAACAGAAGACGATAGCCGTAAGTGTTCTTTTACCCATAAACATCAAAGCTTGTATGAATTCAAATATAATTCTTGGCTTCTGTTATTGCAAGCCTTTGCAAAAGTGTTTTTGGATCCTTGCCGGCCTTTGCGAAACAACAATGGCAGTGTAGTGATCGGGCGTTTATACTATTCGTTTTATGCCACTCCATAACAATGGAATTGACGGCAAGATCAAAATTCATCCTTTCGATCGAACAGTTTAAATACTTTTTCTACTGCTTTATAATTTCTGCCGGCAGCAACTCTTCTTTTATCTTCCCCCCAACAAGAGAGACAAAATAATTATTACTCGTTGTATCAAGGGAAACTGACTTTTTCATTACTCCGTTAATAAAGAGAAGTCCGGCCCTGTCATCACATGCATATCCTGCTTTTAAATTACCATTTAGAATATAGTTGTGATATAGCGGCCTTCTTGCTAGCTCTGCATGATAATGTGGCGAGTGACTATAATTTAAAAAACCTAAACATTCGACTAATGTTAATTGCTTTGGCCGTGAGTCGGTTGAACCACCCGTAAACCAACACAAGGACCCTGCACTGCCACCAGACATAATGATTCCTTTATCGTATGCTTTTTTTAATACGGTGTCTATCCCCTGCGCTTTCCAAATAGCGATCATGTTTAGAGTATTTCCACCTCCAACAATTATCGCATCCATGCCCATGATCATTTCCTCAAAACTTTTTTGATTTGGATTTGAATTAATAAACGTTCTTAACACATATGGTTTCACCGGCAGATCTTCGCAGTTTGCATACCAGTTTGCAATACTTTGTGCATTGTCTGCTGATGCGGTTGGAACAAAGCAAATTTTTGGGTTTGGCTTATTCGTAAGCGATGCTAAATATTGAATATACTGCCTTCCAAAAGAACCCCCGGTGACAAAAATTGTTTTATCGGGTTTCTTTGTTGTGTCCTGTCCATACAGAATGAGCGAAAACGAAAACACAACTAAAAGAAATAAGCACCTTGATTTCATGGTAATTTTTTTTGCTTTTATTTTTTAAATAAATTTTCATTAGGCAACTTCCTATTCAACTCTTCGGATATTTTGGATCAAGCTTTACCTTTCTTATCTGTCTCAAATGCCTGTCCGTATGCGCAAATATGGTGATGAATACCTGGTGAATATTTCCACGTCCCGGACGAAGAAAATACGATCTTAGATCTGCTGTTGTTGAATCAACATAATTAATTCCTTCATTTCTCATTTTCAGAAACCATGCAAGATTGCTTTTCCCATCATTCATCCCCATTGGAACAGTGAAAGTAAAAGGCTTGGTATACTCGGTTGCAATATGCGGGTTCTCCTCCATCAAAAATCCAACAACGGCGCTATCTATTCTGGATTCCTTATTGAGGTCTGGTCTTGGACCAGCTACCAGGGCCTGGCTTATTTCTCTTTGCAATAATGTTTCCCAAATAGCTAAATGTTCAACTATTTGATTAATGGACCACCTGTCGGGTGATTCTTTAAAATTCCATTGAGCTTGTGATAAGTTTTTGGTCTCTGCAATGATCGAGTCCCGTGTTCGCAATAAATTATCAATTAAATATTTTCTGTTATCCTCCGCCCAAAGTCTGCTATGTTGTGTAAAAGAATTAAGCGTTAAAATGAAAGTAAGAACAGTGCAAAAAAGCGCTTTCATGTTAGTTGATATTTGAAGTAGTGGTGATTGCTGCTTGCACTTATCTTGATCTCCATGGCAGCTAATATATAAATATACACTACTCGTGTTATCTGGGACGACCGAAAAACAAGATATAGCCGTCAGCATCCTTTATCTCAAATCCCCGCAAACCATCATCGCCATCTTCGCTGTCTTTGATGGTTTTAAAAAACTCGACATTCCGCGACAAGAATTCTGCGGCCAGTGCATCAGGATCTGGAACATATAGATAAGCATCCCAACGTGCAATACCTTGTTTGATATCTCGGGTGTAGTTTGGAACCGGATCAACACCAATGCTCTTCAGAATGATCATCGCCGCACCTCGTTGAACAATCCCGAAGAAGATATCGTCGGCAGTGGGTCCTTGAAAAGTAATGTCGAACCCAAGACGGTCGCGATAAAACGATAGCGCTATAGGAACATTCCTTACGATGAAGAATGGCGCAATGCCGGATATCTCTGCTCGTGTCATATCGCAACTTGTGAAGTAATATTCTTATTGGGTTATGCTTTACTGAGCCACTCTTTCGCATCTCCAATATTGTCAAAAAAATTAATTGTGAGTTTGTCTTTGTCAACTTTATAAGAGATAGTCTCTACTGCAATCTGGTTAAAATAGTAATCTGGTTTAACAATGGCTATTGCTTTAAATCCAAATGTTGTCGCTCTTGGTAAAAATTCTTCATTTAGCCATTGCTGATCTTCCATGGCGATTATCTTCATGTCTTTTATATCTGCAAGGACCTTCGAGCAATTGTTTTGGATAAGTGTGTTCAACATCAATTCAGTGCCTTGTTTGAATTGTTTGCTGGTCGCATAACCATCCCATTCCATCACGACTGAATTAATTTCTTTATCAAAGTATATGTTGTAGATCTCAGTATTTGCTTCCATATAAATACTTTTTAAAATTAATTAGTTGATCCAATAATCTTGACTTCTTACTTATAATCAGCATTCTTTCAATTGACTTTTTTCTTTTTAAATTTACCCCACTGACTTAGAAAAGCAATATTTTTTAATTCAATTGGCGTAAAGAGTTTTATTTTATCCAGGTATATCAGATTGTTATGCGGAGAGGTTCTTTTCTGGTTTAATCCTATTGTTTCTAATAATTTTAATATCCAATCCATATGGGGCAGAGGCGTGGTCACCATTAATTCTCCATCGTCTTTTAGTAACTCAAAACACTCTTGAAAAATATCTACATGCTCAACCACTTCAAAAGCAACTATGTAATCAAATGATTTTGGTTTTAGTCCTAATTGTTGCCAAAAACGAATATCTCCAACAATATCCGCAGGATCTTTTAAATCAATTCCAATATAACCCGTCCACCCATTTTTTTTCATATGCTTTCTGAGCCATTGCGAACCACTTCCAACCTCAAGAACCTTGCTATTTTTATCTATGTCCTTTAAAAAATAATTTATTTTCCTTTTTTGAGCATATTCACTTAGTATCGGCATACTCAAATTATTTTAAATCTATTTCTTTTTTAAATTTTACAATCCGGCCTTCTTGCTAATCTCCAGCATTCTTTCAATTGGTTTCCTTGCAGCCAATCTTAACTCTTCTTCCATTGTTATCTCGGGCACTTCATACTCCATGCAGAGATAAAGCTTCTCAAGTGTGTTACGCTTCATATGAGGGCAATCATTGCAGGCGCAGTTATTCTCAGGGGGTGCTGGTATAAATGTTTTTGTAGGATTTGCTTTCTGCATCTGGTGAATGATGCCTGTTTCGGTAACAACAATAAATTCCTTCGCATCATCTTTCTGCGTGTATTTCAACAGACCGGTTGTGCTGCCAATAAAATCTGCTATGCGTAAAACAGGATCTTCACATTCGGGATGTGCGATCACTTTTGCATTAGGGTGACGAACTTTTAATTTGGTAATTTTTTCCAGGCTAAATATCTCATGCACCATACAGGCACCGTTCCAGAGCAACATATTTCTTCCCGTCACTTTGTTGATGTAAGCCCCAAGATTTTTATCCGGTGCAAAAATTATTTTCTGTTCTTTCGGAAAACTTTCAACGATGACCTTTGCGTTGCTGCTTGTACAGATCACATCACTCAGTGCTTTTATCCCGGCGCTGCAGTTGATATAGCTCACCACCACATGATCCGGATGTTCGTCCTTGAATTTTTTAAACAATGGTGGCGGACAACTGTCACTAAGCGAACAACCAGCTTTCAGATCGGGTATCACAACTTTTTTTGTTGGATTTAAAATTTTTGCTGTCTCCGCCATGAAGTGTACGCCGGCAAAAACGATCATGTCAGCATTTGTTTTTTCTGCCTGCTGAGCTAATCCCAAACTATCGCCGATATAATCCGCTACATCCTGGATATCCGGTTCCTGGTAGTAGTGCGCCAGTAGGATCGCATTCTTTTCTTTTTTCAACCGCTCTATCTCTGCAAACAGGTCCAGCGTTGGATCAGGTTCTATGTCGAGAAAACCATTTCTCTCAATTTCTTTTTTTGCGATGGTAAGTGTTTCTGGATTCATGCTCAACAATTTTTCAGGAGTGCAATATTCAACTTCACAATCCAATTTTTAAAATCAATTTTTCTCTTAATGTATTAGTAGTATTATATAATATTTATAAAAAAGAGTTTATTATTATTACAGCTGTGAATTCGTGGAAAAGATTCTACACAAAATTACGTAGTTGTGATTATACACATCGTAAGCATAGATAATCCACAGCCAATACTGTTATCTACTGCAGATCTTAGCAGTATATCCACAACGTTGTGAATACAGCTTTCTTAATAAATGTCGTACCAAAAATTTAAAAGAGCATGTGGATAGAGTATGAATAACGATGAGCAATGAACACTAACAGTTCTTAGTTTAGAGTTTTAAACTTTCATGCATCCAATCTTTCTGTTTCATGCTAACGTTTCACCAACTGTTATTAACATCAAATATCTTTTGCCAACATCCCGTTGGGGAGAAAAAGTTTGGACGATATATCAAAACGAAGCAAAAAAAGGAGAAATTAAAAAAACTAACTTTACGAATATCAAACTCAGCTAATGAAACATATTAATAAACTCCTGTTTGCTGCGATCTTTTTAATGTACTCTGCAATTTCTTTTGCCAACGAAGGCATGTGGCTTCCCTTGTTGTTAGAAAAGCTGAATGAAAAAGAAATGAAGAGCCTCGGTATGAAGATAAGCGCAAAAGATATTTATAGTATCAATAGTGGAAGTTTAAAAGATGCGATCGTAAGCTTTGGTGGTTTCTGTACGGGAGAAATAATTTCCAGCAAAGGATTAGTGCTTACCAACCATCATTGTGGATTTGATGCGGTACAAAATCATTCAACACTTGAACATAATTATATAAGAGATGGCTTCTGGTCTAATAGCAACAGCGAAGAACTTCCCAATCCAGGTTTATTCGTCACATTTATTATAAGGATAGATGATGTAACAAAGCAGATTTTAAACGGCGTAACTCCCGCAATGAGTGAAAGCGAAAGGCAATCACAGGTTGATAAGAATATGGAGGCTTTACGCAATACTGTAAAAAAAGAAAGTTATCAGAAAGTATTGATTCGCGGATTCTTTGAAAACAATCAATACTTTTTATTTATTACAGAAACATATAATGACGTTCGCCTGGTTGGCGCACCACCAGCTGCTATTGGTAATTTTGGAAAAGATACCGATAACTGGATGTGGCCTCGCCATACAGGAGATTTTTCTATGTTTCGTATCTATGCCGGCAAAGACAATAAGCCAGCCGACTATTCTCCGGACAATATTCCGTATACACCCAAAAAATCATTAACCATTTCTCTTAATGGAGTTAAGCAGGGCGACTTCACAATGGTGTTTGGTTTTCC
Source organism: Chitinophagaceae bacterium (assembly GCA_044867875.1). GTDB lineage: Bacteria > Bacteroidota > Bacteroidia > Chitinophagales > Chitinophagaceae > VBAS01. Next base: position 1,772 of record JBIOVR010000355.1, on the reverse strand, counting down.
CGGCAGAACAACTGAATATTTACCGGCATCTGCTGTTGAACAAATAATAATGGTAAACGATCCCGCAAAAATTTCCATCCGCGAGAAAGCATTGAACATCATAGATGGCTTTATGAGAAAAGACGAACAGATAAAAATTCAATACGCATCAAAGTATGCCGGCATTCAAAACAACTATAAAAAATGGCAGGGAGAGGTTCTTGGTCTTACAAGAACAGATGCGCTAAGCAAGAAGAAAGCTTACGAAACAGAATTTCAAAAAAGAGTTTTAGCAAACCCTCAGTGGAAAACAAAATATGGAAACACATTGCGGGATCTGAACGACGCTTATGCAGAAATAAAACCCTATGGTTATTCGAGAGATTATTTTAATGAGATCGTAAGTAAGATCGAATTGTTTACTGTTGCAGGACAACTCAGTTCGCTTGTAAATTCTTTTGATGAAGGAGGAGAGACGGCTTTTTCGAAAAGGAAAAAGGAAGTAACGGATTTTCTCGATGGCTTTTTTCCAGAGCATAATACAGAAGTTGACAAAAAGCTTTTTGCAGCCTTAATGAATATGTATGTAATGGACCAGGAAAAAGGAAACGTATCGCCGATGATGAAAGAAAAAGTAACATCGGCAGCAGGAGATTTTGATAAACTGGCGGAAAGTGTTTATAAAGAAACGGCCATTTTAAATGGAAACTCACTCAAGGCAAAATTACAAATGCCAACCAATGATGTTTTAAATTATATCCGTAGCGAAGAAGGAGTAAAATTATACAATGATATTTTAAAAACATATCAAACACAGGTGCAGGGCAAACTTAATGAAATACAAACACGGATCAATAAGCTACAACGAATATATATGCAGGCACAAATAGAAGTATTTAAGGAGAAAAAATTTTATCCTGATGCCAATAGTACTTTACGTGTTACTTACGGAAATGTAAAAGGCTACGAAGCAAGAGATGCGGTTGCTTATGACTTCTATACATATCTCGATGGGGTGATGGAAAAATATAAACCCGGCGATTATGAGTTTGATGTTCCTGAAAAACTAAGAACACTTTATCAAACCAAAGATTATGGTCCCTATGCTGTAAATGGCAAATTGCCGGTTTGTTTTATTGCCGCCAACCATACAACCGGGGGAAATAGCGGCAGCCCGGCACTTGATGCCTATGGTCGTCTTATTGGTCTCAATTTCGACCGTGTTTGGGAAGGAACCATGAGTGACATTAACTATGATCCTTCTATTTGCAGGAACATTATGGTGGATATTCGTTATGTTTTATTCATTATCGACAAGTTTGCCGGTGCAAAGCGCCTTATTAACGAGATGAAGCTGGTAAGCGGGCAAAAGATTTAATGGGGCTTTCAACAAAAATGCAGATCCGGGCTTCGGTTCCGGCTGTTCGCTGCTACTCCGCCACAAAGCTTAGCACATAGGCTTCAGCGGGGTATTCGCTACCATCCGGCAGCTCATCGGCACCTGAATAAAACCCATCAAAGAAAGCCTGTTTTTCCACAGTTTTTCCCCTATTTTTGCCCTCCTTTTTATAACCCTATAATATTATTATGTCAGTTATTCAGAGCATTCGTGAAAAGTATGCAAAGTGGGCAGTAATAGCTATTGCATTAGCGCTTTTAGGTTTTATTCTTACCGATTATTTCCAGGCGAAGAATAGGATGGGACCAGGAAATTCATCGACACTCGGTTCTGTGAATGGAAAAAAAATTGATTATATCAGTTTTGAAACCAAACTAAAAGCAAGAGACGATCA
>JBIOVR010000354.1:0-6058 GCA_044867875.1 Chitinophagaceae bacterium | reverse complement strand
ATTCGCATCTGCTGCTGAGTAATCCTTGATCACATTATATAAAGTCCCTCTTTCAACAGGCCTGCGTTTTACTTGTTTAATTAATGCAACTAATTCTTCTGTTGTCATAGAAGGATTCTGTTCTTCTGCTCCTGCCATGCTGTAAATTTTTGTTGTATCATCGATGGTGCCATCGATGTCATTTACTCCAAATGATAAACTTAGTTGTGCATTTTGGCGACCAAGCATGGGCCAGTATGCTTTAAGATGAGGAAAGTTGTCCATGTAGATACGGGCAACCGCATACATCTTCATGTCTTCAACAATGCTGCTCTCGGTTACATTACTCATGTCATTATCCTTATTGCGAAATTTAAGTGGAATAAAAGTGTTGAAACCACCTGTTTTATCCTGTAGACTTCTTAAGCGGCTCATATGATCAATACGATGAGAATAATTTTCTATATGACCATACAACATGGTAGCATTAGTATGCATCCCAAGCTTATGTGCGGCTTCATGAATATTTAACCATCCCTGCGAATTAACTTTGTCGGCACAGATCTTTTCTCTTATTTGTTCATCAAAGATTTCGGCGCCTCCACCCGGTAATGAATCAAGCCCCGCATTTTTCAAATAAGCCAGTCCTTCTTCATTTGTCATTTTTGCTTTACGAAACATATAATCAAGTTCAACAGCGGTAAACCCTTTGATATGTAATGAAGGCCTATGCTTTTTTATTTGCCTTAAAACTTCTGCAAAAAATTCAAGATTCATTTTTGGGTGCACGCCACCAACTATATGTACTTCGGTCACCGGTTGTCCATCATATTTCTTAACAATATGCAGCATTTGCTCTGCGGAAAGTTCCCAGCCTTCTTCGCGGTGAGCATATAATCGGCTATAGCTACAAAAGTTACAGGTGAAAATGCAAACATTGGTAGGCTCAATATGAAAGTTCCGATTGAAATAAGTAATGTCTCCATGCTTCTTTTCCCGAATATAATTAGCAAGTGAGCCAAGGAATGGGAGGGAACCTTTTTGAAAAAGTAATAAGCCTTCTTCGTCAGTTATTCTTTCATTATTATAAACTTTTTCTTGTATGTAAAGCAACTCTTTCGGTACAGTAAAATTCGACTCCGCAATTGTAGATAGCATTGAAATTAATTTGACCACAAATTTAACGCATAAAAAAATAACCCCGGGTTTGAATCCAGGGGTTATTCATTATAGTTTGTGATCGTTCTTAATACTTCACTACCTGTACATTCACATTGCGGTTACTGTCATCATAGCCAAGATTGACCGTATAAGTACCGGCTGCTTTGCTACCAAGATCGATCTGGAAATATTTTTCTCCGCCATTCGGGAACTGCTTACTATAAACCAATTGACCCGCTGAATTGTAAACATTGATGTATCTCAACGTTGTTGGTACCTGGTAATGCCATACTCCAAATGTTGATCTAAATGGATTAGGAAGGATCAAATAACCATCATTCTTCAACCTTGCAGGCAATATTTGTGTTCTCAGATTTACATCATCGAGATAGAGATTGTTTTCCATATTACCACTGAAGCGGAATTTAACCTGGAATAATGGTTCAGTTGAACCAAGCGATTTACCAAGATTTACTGAATCTCTTCTCCACTGTGATGCCAAAGGAATAAAGTTAGACATTGATATCTGGAAGTTAGGGTCATTTACTGTTTGCAAATCTTCACCATATTTTTTATAGACAGTCGTAAATGTATTGCCACAATCTTTGGAAAGCAATACAGTTAATGTATCCAATCTTGAACCTGTTGTACCGGGCAAAGTTTTCGTAATGTGTGCAAGGTTGAATGAAAGGAAAATAGAATCTATACCTGAATAGCTATAGTTAGGCATTGCCAGGTCATCAAAGCGATCAATAGTTGTATTTGCAAAATCGTTGAAGTATGCGGAACCAGGAGTTTTGTTTCCAACTGAGGCGTTGCGTTGCCATGTGATGTCTGCATTTGGATTTACAATAAACCAGTTTGTTGGCGGAAATATACCGCTTGAAAATTCTTCAGTAACTGATGCGGGTAATGGAAACACCTGGCTTACGTTATATGGTTTGACCAAAGCATCATTGGTTGGATCTTCATCTGTAATATTATTCGGTAGTGTTGTGAACACGTTGATGCTATGATTGCCAATAGCACCCAGGTTAGCAGTTGCCAGGGTTACCGTTGCTGTTTGATTTCTTGCAAGATTACCGGTCCAGTTAAATGTTGTTATTGGACCCGTTCCATCCACCTGGTAATTAATTTTTACAGATGTAAGATTTATTTTTCCAAAATTTTTAATAACAACAACGGGGGCATCTGAACTTGTACAAATTCTGTCGGCAGGTTTATTTACAGCAATAACACCGGCATCATTATTAAAAAATATTTTTTTATCAATATTGATATCGTCAAGGAACATATTATTTCCATATCCGTTAATGGCTCTAAATTGAACTAGTATATTACCAGCAGAAATAAAACTGCTTAGATCAAAAGATTTCTTTACCCAATGGTTTACAGCAGATGGGGCATAAGGAGTCTCTTGTGTCGGAGTAGATCCTTCCGGGCCTACAAAGGCTGTGTCATTTCTAACGTTATAAATAGTCTGGAAGGACTGACCACAGTTTGTTGAAACCATGACCTGGAAATTATCGATCAGAGACCCAGATGCATCAGCATAGCCTCTGTAGGCAGCCCAAAAACTAACCCATAGTGAATCAGCCGTTCCAACTGAATAAGGTGGTGTTCTTAGATCATCAATTTGTCCCGGAGTGTTATAGTTGTAATGATCCATAAAGGCTTTTCCGGTACCACCATGGGCAACACCTACAGTAGTTCTTTGCCATGTAATACTACCAGCATCAGGATTGTTTACTATCCATCCCACAGGCGGGAAGGTTGCGCTTTCAAATCCTTCAACCAAAGGCAAGGCAGCTCCTGAACCCTGGGTTACTGTAACAGTCATACAATCATCACTTGGGTCTGCATCAGCAACTCCGTTTGGAAGAGATGTACAGACTTGGATACTGTTTGCACCTAATACAAGTGGAACAGCATTTAATGGAACAGAAACACTAGCCAAGGATGCCAGGTTACCTGTCCAGTTAAATGTTTGTGTTGTTGTAGTATTTCTTTTTACTGTTATAGTTACTGATGTAAGTGGATTTGAACCAAAATTTCTTAATGTAACAGTCAAAGGAATTGTTGCGTCGCAAGTAATAAAACCTGTAGGGGGAATACTAACAGAAAAAATATTTGCATTATTCAATAATAAGACCAAAGGCACACAACCATTCGATGTGGTCAGACCTACACGATCAGGGAATGTGATGATTGAACTATTCATTCTTGCTGCCTGGTTCTGAGTAAAAAGAGTCATACAAGCATCATCGGCATAATCCATATGATTTTGCCACATTACTCCTGGCGCAGACGGCGAACATGTATTTAAAACCGGAGCCGGTGGACAGTTAAAAGTTGGGCCATCTGTAGGAGGAGTATCGGCGCAGTTGTCAGTTAATGTACAAGTTGGATTTCCTGAATTATTTGGGCCCCAGGGATGATCAAGATTAAAGAAATGGCCGATCTCATGAACTGCAGTTTTTCCACCATTATAATCAGGAAAGAGATAAGCTGCTCCTGCACCAAATGCCCGGTAATCATTTACAAATCCATTTCTTGGATCGTTGGGGGCAAATGAACCAGGTTTGAATGAGTAACCAAGAACACCTCCGCTTAGTTGTACAACCCAGATATTAAGATACTTCGTAGGATCCCACGCAGCTATTTGACTACTTGGATGTACTACATCAGAAAAAACATTATTGTTTATAATTCTCTCAATTCCGTTTGTAGGCAGATTTGTAGGAGTGCGTTGGGCTAAACAAAAACGAATCTCACTTCTTCCATAAGTTGTTCTAAAAGGCGTATATGTTCTTAAGCTATCTGTTGATGACGCATTTCCATATGACCAATTCAGTGTATCTAATTGGCGAAAAACTGTAGCATCTGTTACAAGATTAGGATCAGGAAGACCAATATGTACAACAACTGGTACATCTATTATCGCATTTAATCTGTTTAGCCGGTTGTTAACTATCTGATCAAGTTTTTCATTAAACATCTTTTGCTGGGCATCAAATCTTTCTTTGGCTGATGGATCCTGGGAAAATAAATTCTGCATTGCTTCATATGTAGAGCAGGTACGAGAAGTGGGCCCGTTTGTATTAGCCGGAGTTCTTTGCTGGGCATTTATATTCGAATAACCAAAAAGTAAAATAGCTGTAAATACCTGAAAAGTGATTTTTTTCAATGAGTATTGTTTTTAGGTAAGAATAAGTTTTAGCTCTCAGATCGTTGCTACAAGTTTACAGAATAATACCCGAAAATGAAAAAATTGTTTTGCCAGTATCGGCGAATAATCAAGCTGTTAAACTAACATGATGAACGGATTTAAATGACTGTTCAACGGGTATCTAGTGTTATTAAAAATCTGACAAATTGAAAAGGCAAACACAGAAAAATTTCATCTTTTTCAGAACAAATACTGAAATGGTTATCTTCCGTAAATTTTATTATCAAATCAAATAAAGAATGAATCTTAAAACTCGGTTAACGCTAATGAGCTTTTTCCAATTTTTTGTTTGGGGAGCCTGGCTATTGACGATAGGAACTTATTGCTTGAATGCAAAAGGATGGAGCTTCCCTGAATTCGGAGCAATATTTTCAACGTTGGCATTGTCGTCGTTATTTATGCCAGCTTTAACCGGCATCATCGCTGACAAATGGATAAATGCAGAAAGACTCTATGGAATATTACATATTCTTTATGGACTTGTATTGTTTTATGTGCCGAAAGTTGATGACCCTGATACATTGTATTATGTAATTTTTGGAGCAATGATATGCTATATGCCAACTATTTCTTTGTCAAATTCTATTTCCTATACTATTTTGAAACGAGAAAATTACGATGTAATAAAGGTATTTCCTCCAATAAGAGTTTTTGGAACAATTGGTTTTATAGCCGCAATGTGGACTACCAATCTATCTGGAAGCAAAGACAACGCTAACCAGTTTATAATTGCAGCTATTGCCGCAATAGCACTCGGAATTTACTCTTTTACATTACCTAAATGTCCTCCACCAAGATCGATCTCAAAAAATGCAGGGATCATTGAACAGTTAGGGTTAAAGGCTTTTACGTTATTTGGAACTTATAAAATGGCGTTATTCTTTATTTTTTCCATGATGTTAGGCGCCGCTTTGCAATTGACAAATATGTATGGAGATTCTTTTCTTTCCGGTTTTGTTGATGTACCTGAATATGCAGATTCATTTGTGGTAAAGCGATCCACTATTATATTATCTATTTCCCAGATGTCTGAAACATTATTTATCCTCGCTATTCCTTTTTTTCTAAAGAGATTTGGTATTAAGAAAGTAATGTTGTTTTCAATGCTTGCCTGGGTACTTCGTTTTGGATTATTTGCATACAGTGATCCATCACCGATCGGTACTTCATTGATCATCTTATCTTGTATCGTTTATGGAATGGCATTTGACTTCTTTAATATTTCGGGCTCCTTGTTTGTTGAAACAACAACAGATTCCAGGATCAGATCAAGTGCACAAGGTTTATTTATGATGATGACGAATGGAGTAGGTGCATGGCTTGGCAGTGTTATTAGCGGTTGGGTTATTGGTAAATATTTTATACTACCTGATGGTAATAGTGATTGGCATGGCATATGGCTAACCTTTGCAGCGTATTCCCTTGTTGTCGCAATATTGTTTACGATCTTTTTTAAACATAAGCATGATCCGAATAAATTAGCTGCAGTTCATCATTAAAACTTTTACATATCTATTTCGTAAATAAAAAACCCCGTTTCGATTTGAAACGGGGTAATTTTTATATAGCTTTTAAGTTAGATATGTGATTCGATCTTTTTTACAAAATTTCCTTTTGGCTGAGCACCTACTAATTTATCAACTACCTGTCCATTTTTAAAAAACAGGATCGCAGGAATAGAAGTGATGC
>JBIOVR010000353.1:0-3677 GCA_044867875.1 Chitinophagaceae bacterium | reverse complement strand
AGTATCTTCTGCCTTTCTTTTGTATTTAATTTTTTGCTTTTTTGACATATGTTCAATACTTTATACTGAATCGCTGAACACTTATTTGGAATTCAAAAATAAAAAAGATGATCCATTGGATCATCTTTTTACGGTGCAGAGAAAACTAATTAAGCATATTCTTCCTTTGCATGTTTAGCATGTTCATCGATCAATCGTCTTTGAATCTCAAAAGGCACAGGAGCATATTCCAAAAATCCACTCTTGAATTTTGCTCTTCCTTGTGTTATCGAACGAAGTGATGATGAATAGCCATCCATCTCAGCTAAAGGAACTCTTGCAATTACTTTTTGAAAATGTCCTTCGCTATCTATTCCTTCTACAATTGCACGACGGCTTTGCAAGTCACCCATTACTGCGCCGGTCAGGTCATCAGGACAAAGTACTTCGACTTTATAAATCGGTTCCAATATCTGCGGATCGGCTTGTTGAAATGCCTGGCGAAACGCTTGCAGCCCTGCGATCTTAAATGAAATATCATTGCTGTCAACCGGGTGCATCTTTCCATCATATACACATACACGTATATCACGGGCATAAGAACCGGTAAGGGGACCATTATGCATTTTTTCCATTACACCTTTTAAAATAGAGGGTAAAAATCTTGTATCAATAGCTCCACCAACAATACAATTATAGAAAACAAGTTTGCCGCCCCAATCCAGTTCGTATGTATCACGGCCTCTTATGTTCAGGTCTTTTGGATCAGCCAACCCCTCATGCCATGGTTCAATACGCATATACACTTCACCAAACTGCCCGGCGCCGCCACTTTGTTTTTTATGACGATAATTTGCATCAGACATTTTACGAATTGTTTCCCGGTAAGCAATTCTTGGTTTTTCAAATCTCACTTCCACTTTGTGACTGTGTTCTATTTTCCATTTTGCAACAGCCAAATGCATATCTCCCTGGCAATGGATCAATGTTTGTTTTAATTCAGGAGAAACTTCAACAATAAGTGTTGGATCTTCTTCTCTTAATTGATGCAATGCCTGTGAAAGTTTTTCTTCTTCACCTTTTTTCAAAGGTTCTACAGCAACAGTCATATTCGGAGAAGGGAACTCTATCGAAGGCAATTCATAGTTCTTGCCTCTTGCATGTAAGGTGTTATTAGTATGCGTGTTTTTTAATTTTAACGTAGCGCCTATATCCCCTGCCACCAATTCCTGAATGGGCATTCTTTTATTTCCCTCAACTAAAAAAAGCTGGGTGATCTTTTCTGTTACGTTGGTACTTTCATTTTCAAGTTCCATTCCACTTCTTATAGTACCGGAATAAACTTTAAAGAAAGATAATTCACCCACATGGGGTTCGCTGATCGTTTTATAAATAAAAATACATGCGGAGCCACTTGCTTCGCAAGAAATTTTGTCGCCGCTTCTTGTTGTTTGTGGTGGCATCTCATTTGCGCTGGGACAAACATTGTCAATAAAACCCATCAAACGGCCGCTACCCATATTTCTTTCGCCGGATAAACAAAACAACGGAAACAGGTCATGATTGATCATCGCTTTTTTTAATCCCATTTTCATTTCATCTTCCATCAGTTCTCCTTTATCAAAATATGTTTCCATCAGGGTTTCATCATTACTGGCAATAGCTTCTATCAATTCTTTATGTAACTCTTCTGCCTTTGCTTTTTCTGCATCGGGAATAGGAAGCTTTTCTGGTTTGCCACCGGTGTCTTTGAATTTATACATCGTCATTCGCAACACATCAACTATTTCATGAAAACCGGCCCCTGTTTGCAATGGGTATTGCACGACAACAACTTTACTACCAAAATGTGATTTTGCTTCACGAACTGTTCTTTCATAATCAGCATTATCATCATCTAATTTATTTACAGCAAAGATCATCGGCGTTTTAAATTTCTCTGTGTACTCCCAGATGATATCTGTCCCAACTTCCACGCCCATTACGGCATTTAAAAGCATTACGCCGGTATCGGCAACTCTTAATGCTGAAATTACTTCACCAACAAAATCATCATAGCCCGGAGTATCGATCACATTTATTTTATATCCTCGCCATTTGGTGTGCATGAGCTTGCTAAAAATAGAATTACCACGTTCTTGTTCAAGTTCGTGGTAATCTCCTGTAGTATTTCGTTCGGCTATGCTGCCGCGGCGGGTAATTATGCCCGCTTCATAGAGCATGCATTCCGCTAATGTTGTCTTACCGGAGCCGGCATGGCCCAGCAAGACAATATTTTTTACGTGTGAGGTATCAAATTCTGCCATGGCAAGTGTTTTAGTGACAAGGCATGCCTTGCCTGTTATTAAATATTTTTAATCGGTTCTTCAGAGGCGGTGTATCCGAGGAGACGGGACGATAAGTTTTTATTCCTGAAGACAAGTTCAGGATAAATATTTTTATCAGTTGAACTTATAAACTGATGAGCTCTTAACCTATTTATTTATGGCGTTCGATGAATAAAATCGCCAAATTCCTCACGTAGATTCTTGATTGTGCTGTCGAGTGATTGGAATTCGTCAAAAAGTCTTTCATGTTCTGCTATCGTATCTTCTGCTATTTGACCACTGTTAGCAGAAGTTTCAAATTGTACACGACGATCATGAGATTTGATAGATTGTTTCAGGTCGTGAACATTGATCAATTGAATGTGAAACTGGTTGTGATAATGTTCTACATCATGTAACTGGTCTCGGGTAAGATTTTGAGCTGCGGTTTGTTGAAGTTGTTTTTTTAATTGGTTTAAATCATCGCGGCACGAACGCAACGAATCCCTCCAGGTATTGCATTCCCCAGAGAGCTGTGAGATGTCAACTGTAACCATGGGATTTTAATTTAAAGGTGAAAAAAAAGCAACCGTCCGAAATTTTCCGTGGCGGAAATGTATCTCTATAAATTTAAGCCAGTTTGCGGATAAAGTCAAGATTATTTTTAAACAAAAGAGGCAGGTTATCCAGTCCCTCATGCTTTTTTCAAACAACTATGACTAAGTACTTTCTCTTTTTTTGTTACGATCCGGACGAATGTAATAAATTGGTTAGTACCTATTTTATCCTGTAAGTTATTATTAGACCAAACGGTATCATAACATTAGGTTCATCCTCATCCATGGTTCCCAGTCCATTCTCATGCGTTGGAGATCTCATAAACGAACCACCGGGTGGAATTCCTTTTTCCTGGAAATTAAAAAACGAAACACCTATGCCAGTGTATAGTTCGAGTTTCCAATTTTCATTGTTCTTTCTTATCGGGCCGGTAAATCCAAATTTTATAGCACCTCCGGCTTCTTTTTTAATTTCTGTATATTCCTGCAAAGTATAATAATCACAATTCCCCCCTACACAGTTTACCCCAAACTCAGTTGTTATTTTTGTACGTGTATAACCAAAAACAAGCTCAGGAGCAATGAAGACATTCTGGAAATGATAACGAAGATCTGTTTTTACACGAACACCTAAAGGCTTCCTGGGATCCATATTGTTGGCTTGCGATTGTACCGCATAAAAAATAAACTTTGGATCAAGGGTGGCTGACCATCTTTGGAGCCACCTGTAATTTACACCAATCATAATACCAGCGTCGCTTTGTAAAAATGAAAATGGATTGGTGCGAAGTGTAATTGCTTTTCCGGAATAGAAATTATTCTTTTCAAATTGAGA
>JBIOVR010000352.1:0-5551 GCA_044867875.1 Chitinophagaceae bacterium | reverse complement strand
TGCTTATATTATGTGGGTTACCGTGCCATGAACCGCTACCGCTTACATCAATAAAGTTTGTTGCCTGTTGTGCAGCAACATTGTTTTCTAAATTGGTATATCTGCGGGCACCCATATCGCCATTAGCATCATAGGCAAAAATAACACCGAGATCAACCGGAGCTTCATTTGCCAGTAATTGATTAAAACGAAGTGTGATATTAATAAAACTATAGCCATCGCAGCTTTGATATGGTGGGAGGCTTATTCCTGTGTTTGCAGGAATACTGCGATTGGTCATAAATTTTATAATCTTGGTGCAGGGGTGTGAGCAAGGGCTTATGCTAACTGCTTTCGTTGCCATGGTAGTTGTGGTTTAATTTATAAAATTTCTTTTTCAAAAAATCTGATCTTCTTCTAAAGCTAACTCGTATAAATGCAGTAAACAATACTACTTTATAGGTATAGTTTGCGCTAGTGATTTTAGAAATATTAATGCAAGCCTCTTACATAAAATGCCGAAGAGGCATAAGGACGTACAAGATTGCAACGCAAAAAAACCAAATAGTAGCAATGCAGTTGATTACCAAAAAATCCCTCTCAAACCTTACCTTTGCGCCTCTTTATGAAATATCAGAACGAAATAAATAAACGAAGAACATTTGCTATCATCAGTCACCCGGATGCAGGTAAGACAACCCTGACAGAAAAGCTGTTGCTGTTTGGTGGTGCTATTCAAGTGGCGGGTGCGGTGAAGAGTAATAAGATCAAAAAATTTGCGACCAGCGATTTTATGGACATCGAAAGACAACGTGGAATTTCTGTTGCTACTTCAGTAATGACTTTTGATTACAATGGTATTTTGATCAACCTGCTTGATACTCCCGGCCACAAAGATTTTGCTGAAGATACTTATCGTACGCTGACGGCAGTGGATAGTGTAATTCTTGTAGTGGACAGTGTGAATGGTGTGGAAGAACAAACCCGTAAGCTAATGGAAGTTTGTCGTATGCGGGATACACCGGTAATTGTTTTTATAAACAAGATGGATCGTGACGGCAAGAACCGTTTTGATCTGCTGGAAGAAATTGAAAAGGAATTATCGATCCATCTTCACCCGATGACATGGCCGATCAACAGCGGTAAAGAATTTAAAGGAGTCTATAATCTTCATGATAAAAGTTTGCGTTTGTTTACTGCGAATACAAAGGGCAGCGATGACCTGATCAGTGTGGATGATTTGAACGACGCGGTGGTGGATGATAAAATAGGAGAGAAGGATGCTTCTACTTTGCGTGAGGATGTTGACTTGGTTGATGGTGTCCATGGTGTGTTGAATGTGAATGATTATTTGGCAGCGAAAGTAGCACCGGTGTTTTTTGGCAGCGCCATCAATAATTTCGGTGTGAAAGAATTGCTTGAAACATTTGTACGTATTGCACCATTGCCACAATGCCGACCTACATCTGCAAGAGTTGTTTGCCCGGATGAAGAAAAATTGAGTGGGTTTATTTTTAAAATTCATGCGAACCTTGATCCGAAGCATAGAGATAGAATTGCATTTATGAGAGTGTGTAGCGGCAAGTTTGAACGTAATACATACTATCATCATGTTCGTTTGGATAAAGATGTTCGTTTCAGCAATCCTTATTCTTTTATGGCTCGTGAAAAAAGCATAGTAGAAGATGCTTATCCCGGTGATGTGGTAGGATTGTTTGATACTGGAAATTTCAAGATTGGTGATACACTTACTGAAGGAGAGAATTTTTATTTCACAGGCATTCCAACTTTCTCGCCTGAAATTTTCAAAGAAGTGGTGAATAAGGATCCAATGAAAACAAAACAACTGGAAAAAGGATTGCTGCAATTAACCGATGAAGGCGTTGCGCAATTGTTTACTCAACATGGGGGCAACAAAAAGATCATCGGCTGTGTTGGAGAACTTCAGTTTGAAGTGATACAATATCGTTTGTTGCAGGAATACGGAGCATCTGTACAGTTTAATACTCTTCCATTTTATAAAGCATGTTGGATAACAAGTGAGGATCCCAAAAAGGTGGAAGAGTTTACAAGATTTAAAGGAGCAAATACAGGTGTAGATAAGGATGGCCATATCGTTTACCTGGCACAAAGTGAATGGTTCCTGAATACAGAAAGAAATAATAATCCCGGAATTGAATTTCATTTCTCGAGTGAAGTTCATAAGAATTAAACCCTAAGTCACCTATTGGGAACTTGAAATCTAAAATTTATTTATGATCATCTTTCAGACTGAAAGGTTAATTGTAAGGCAGTATGATTTTAAAACTGATTCTGAGAATTTCTTTTTACTAAATGGCGATGATGATGTAATGCGCTATATCAGGGCTACAAAAACAAAAGAAGAGTGTGATGTTTTTTTGAAGAAGGCGATCGATTCTTATAAGATCAATCCATTGATAGGACGTTGGGCCGCTGATGAAAAAACAACTGGTAAGTTTGTTGGGTCATTTGCAATAATTCCTATTGAAGGTTCAGACGATATTCAAGTAGGCTATGCACTCTTGAAAGAATATTGGGGAAAAGGATTTGCGTCAGAATTAACAAAGTCCGGTCTGGCCTATTATTTTAAGAACACAAATGCCGGCCATATTTATGCAATAGCAGATCCGGCCAATGTTCCATCACATAATGTGTTATTGAAAAACTATTTTGTACCTGATGGAACAAAAATGGAAGATGATAAAGAGTTGTTGAAATTTATCTACAGAAAACCTGCCTAATACTTCGCTACTACTCCCGTATAATTATGCGGTGTTATTTTCTTCAACTCTTTCTTTACGGAACCGTTTATTTTCAGGTTATCGATAAAATGATGAATTGATTTTTTATCTATGTAGGCATTGCCTCTTGTTAACTCTTTTAATGCTTCGTAAGGGTTAGGATAATTTTCTCTTCTTAAAATAGTTTGTACAGCTTCAGCTACCACGGCCCAGTTGTCTTCAAGTTGCTGATGGATCATTCCATCATTAATAATTAGTTTGCCAAGGCCTTTTTCTACAGAACGAAATGCGATCAATGTGTGAGCAAATGGTACCCCGATATTTCTAAGGGCGGTTGAATCAGTAAGATCTCTTTGTAATCTTGAAACCGGGAGTTTTGAAGATAGGTGTTCAAAGATGGCATTTGCCATTCCCAGGTTTCCTTCCGCATTTTCAAAATCGATCGGGTTTACTTTATGTGGCATGGCGGATGAGCCCACTTCATTTTTATTTACTCTTTGTTTAAAATATTCCATTGAAACATATGTCCAAACATCCCGACAGAAATCAACAAGAATATTATTGATCCTTTTCATGCAATCGAAATGTGCCGCAAGATTATCATAGTGCTCAATCTGCGTAGTGTATTGCATACGGGTAAGCCCTAATGTTTTTTCAACAAACTCATTCCCGAGTTTTACCCAATCCATTTTTGGGAACGCAACATGATGCGCATTGAAATTACCGGTGGCGCCGCCAAATTTTGCACTAAAAGGAATATTGATCAATTGCTCTACCTGGTTTTCTATACGTTCAGCAAATACCATGAACTCTTTGCCCAGTCTTGTTGGTGAAGCTGGCTGGCCATGTGTGTGTGCCAGCATCGGGATGTCCTGCCATTCTTTTGCCAGCAATTTTAACTGCGCATTTAAATTCAATAATGAAGGCAGGTACTCATATTCAACTGCATGTTTCCAAAAAAGTGGGATAGCCGTATTATTGATATCCTGTGATGTCAATCCGAAATGTATCCATTCTTTTTCTGCTTTAGCACCACTTTTTTCCAATACGTTCTTTAAAAAATATTCTACTGCCTTTACATCATGATTGGTAGTGTACTCGATCTGTTTTATTTCCTGCGCATCTTCAGGACCAAATTCTTCTGCGATCTTTCTAAGATGCTTGGCTGCTTTTCCAGATATTTTAAAAAAATTCTTATCAGCCAGGAAAAGAAAATATTCAATTTCAACCAGCACCCGATATTTTATCAAGGCGAATTCAGAGAAATACTGATCTAAGTGCTGGACTTGTTTGCGGTAGCGACCGTCAATGGGGGAAATGGCTGAAAGATTAGTTAGCTCCATGCTTTTTTAATTTCGTTTCGGGCTGCCCACTGAAGCATAAGCGTAAGTGGGTTTCGTTTATCTTTGCTGCGCAAAAATAACTTAATTGAGTAAGATAAAGGTTGGAATAGTTAGTTATCTCAATACGAGACCATTAATTTATGGATTAAAGCTTGAGCCAATTGCTTCGCAAATTGAATTGGTAGAGGATAACCCCGCAAGATTAGCTGAAATGCTAAAAAATAATGAAATTGATCTTGGCTTGATACCTGTTGCCGCTATTCATGAACTAAGGGAATCACACCTGTCAGGTGATTATTGTATCGGCACTGAAGGTGAGGCGGCATCTGTTTGTTTGTTTAGTGAAGTGCCTTTAGAACAAATAAAAAAAGTTTACCTGGATTATCAAAGCAGAACCTCGGTTGAATTGTTGAAATGGATAATGCATGAATACTGGGGCATACATCCTGAAATAATTAATGCAACTGACGAAGATTACCGAAAAGAAATAAAAGGAACTACGGCTGGGTTAGTTATCGGTGATCGTGCATTTGAACAACGAAAACTTTCCACTTTTTTTTATGATCTTGGTGCAGAATGGAAAAAAATAACAGGCCAACCCTTTGTGTTTGCCGCATGGATCAGTAATAAAAAATTATCAGACGAATTCATTAAAATATTTAATGAAGCAAATGCTCTTGGCTTGACTCACATCAATGAGATCGTATCATCTCAAGCTTTTGATCTTTATGATCTGAAAAAATACTATACACTTCACCTGAATTATTTTCTTGATGAACGAAAGAAAAAAGCGATGGAATATTTTTTACAAGTGATTGGGGAGGAATTTGAACCATCTACATACGGATGATTTTCTAATGTATTTACAAAAACTTTCTTTATTTATTTGTAACTTGCACCCGATCAGGTTTATTTAATCCACCTAACAATCACTACTATTTTTTTGCACAAGGCTACTACCCTCAAATCCTTTTATAGGCTATATAAGCCTTTGCTTTTTTTTGCACAAATATTTTTACTGTTTACTATTGAAAGTTCGGGGCAACAAGTAACCTGGGGCTTTAATTTTGGCTCTTCGGGAATTGATTATGCGCAAGGTTCTCATCTTGATGCTGCCGGAAATGTGTATGTATGTGGTGAATTTCGTGGCTCAAATGTAGACTTTGATCTCTCACCTGCAACTGCATTACGCTCCTCAAATGGTCAAAGCGATGCATTTGTAGCCAAATATTCTTCAACTGGTCAGTTTCTATCGTGCATTACTTTCGGAGGAAGTAACCTGGACAGAGTAAATTCTGTAAGTACCGATCTTTCAGGTAATATTTATATAACAGGATTTTTCAGAGGACCAAATGTAGATTTTGATCCTTCAACAGCAACTGCTTTATTAAGTAGTAACGGTGATGCGGGCGGTGACCCAGGTTATGGTGGTGATGTGTTTATTGCAAAGTATAGTTCTACCGGTAA
>JBIOVR010000351.1:0-2412 GCA_044867875.1 Chitinophagaceae bacterium | reverse complement strand
TAACATTCAAAAGCTCAATAATGGTATAATGATGATTCTTATCTGCTGGCTTCGCTTCAAATTCCAATTCTTCAATCTTGTCCTCAAAGATTTTATTCATATCAAACTTCACAGTCTTTTCAACTGCCTCACCTAACGCAGTTGTCCTTACGCTCCATAAATCAGAAAACCAGCATGATGCTGATTTCATACCCATTCCGAATTCAGAAAGCCCCGATGTATCGGTAGGAATTTCTGCTGCCCTAAATGCTCTGGGATAATCAACTTCGCTTATCCCTGCTGCATTATCTCTTATTGTTATTTTATTTTCTGCGTCATTTATTTCAATGTTGACCTCAAGCCTGAAATCCTCCCCATGAATCTTCTTTAATCCTTTTTCATTTGTTTGGTAACTTGTAATAGCATTATCAACAAACTCCGCTAAGGCAAACCATGTTTCGTATTCTAAGAACTTTAGAACAGAAAGCATTGTTACATTAGGACGAATATTTACTTTATTCTCGCTCATATTGAATAGTAGCCATTACAGGCGTGTGGATTCCGTTGATTTTTCCGTTAGTTGGAGGCAATGTAGGCACTTTGATTAGTTGTTTTGCAATTAAGGCGACAATATCAGCATTAACAGCGTTGCCTAATGCCTGGAATGCAGCATGATCATTGCCTGGCAATTTTATTTTGGTTATATCGAGAGATTGAAGTTTTGCTCCTTCTTCTTTTGTTATGTAGCGCTGCTCCCATCCAATTATAGGAATTTGAGTGTCGGTGCATACAAGCGAAGGAAAAAAATCTGTTTTTTTTACACGTATGCCTGAAGCCCTGAATTGCAAAATGTATTTATAAATATTTCTTTCGCCATCTTGAACATTCCATTCAAGCTTCTGCCAACTCTGCCAACTGTACTTTGCAATCTTATCAATTACATTTTGAATATGCTTTTTATTGGCATTGTAAAATTCACGATTATGCTTGATGTAACGAATTTTCCAGCTAGGAAATTTGTGTTTTACTCTCGAATAGCTTGGCAAGTCAGCAATTTGCTCGTGCAAAGACTTTCCCGCTAAAGATTTTCCGAAATTGCCTTTGTAGTGTGCAAGTTGTCTTTGCTTCATTTGAAAAGGGAAGCGGTTTTGATAAGGGTAGGTTGCTCCAAACTCCATTGCCCAAATCGGAAAGCTCGGAATCTTAATATCGAGTGGAATGCTATCAAGAAACTCCTGCCAAAGTTTTAAACACTGCTTTTCGGCATCTCCAATCTGTCTTGCAACAGGTTGATTTTTTATAATGTATTGATGGACATCATTTGATTTAAACGTTGGCTCTGGAAAATGAAAATGCTTGAGCTGAAATTTGGATCCAACAATAAAAATTCTTCTTCTATGCTGCGGAATTCCAAACTCATGTGGTGAATATTCCTTATGATCAATATAGTAACCTAGTTTATTTTCCAATTTGTCAACCATATAGTTCCATGTTATTTCATTGTCATGCATTTTTATAAATGGAACATTTTCAAGAATAAAATATTTTGGCTTGTGGTATGAAATAATTTTCACTATTTCCTCAAATAGAATCCCCCTTTCTTTATCGGTTCTTCCTTCTTGCTTTCCTGCTTTAGAGAAAGGTTGACAGGGGAAACCTGCACACAAAATTTCAAATTTTGGAATCTCCTCAACTTTTATTTTACGAATGTCCTTTTCTGGCTTTATACCAAAATTCTCTTCATACAACTTTGCAAGTCCATCATTAATTTCACAAGCATATACACACTCATGTCCTAACTCTTTCATTGCTAAGTGAAAGCCCCCAAGTCCGGCGAATAGATCAATAAATTTCATTAGTTCATCTTATTATTACACCACCCGACTATTGCTTCTCTTAAATCTGCATCAATCGCAACTGTCGGCTTATATAAAAATTTAAAAATCCTTGCACGATCAAATACGACTCCGTATTGAACTACAGCTTCGGACCAGTGTTTATCCTCTACAACTTCAGTAATAGATAAGGAATGAATTGTCGTATGGTAACTCCAGTTTATATATTGAGACCATACATCGAGCATAATTCTTTTTTTTAAATCCCAATTTCTACCGGCAGCGCATTGCATTAAAATAATAACCTGTCCTTTTCTGCCATCTTCACATCCTACCCAGCCTATTACATCTACTCCTCTGTCCTTTGCTGCGGTTGGAGGATTGACTGCTGCCCGATCTTCACATAGCTTTATTGCAATATCATCTAACTGGCCAGGCAAGTCCCCTTCATTAGGAAACCCAAGCGTAATAGCGCTTCCATTTAGGTAAGATTTTAAAACAATGTTTGAGATTCTTTCGAAAAGCTGTGTGCCAGTACCAGCATTGGCAGCGCCCCAATAGGAAAATAATAAGCACATAAAATATTCTGGACGTTCGC
>JBIOVR010000350.1:0-4960 GCA_044867875.1 Chitinophagaceae bacterium | reverse complement strand
AAAAACGAGATGAGTTTAATCACCTGCATACGAAAACAGCAGGTTTATTTTTGAGAAATTTTTTTCATGTTTTTATCCAAAACATTTGGATATGCCCTGCGGGGTATATTATATATAGCGGTCATGCAGGATGAGCAGCGAAAGGTTCAGATCGACGAGATTGCAACAAAGCTGTCTGTGCCCAAGCATTTCCTGGGGAAGATCATGCAGCAGATCGTTAAAGCGGGTCTTTTAAAATCTACAAAAGGTCCTTACGGAGGGTTTGCTCTTACTACTGAAACACTTGCCACACCTGTAATAAAGCTCGTTGAGTTAACAGATGGAATGGAACAGTTCAGCATGTGTATTCTGAAGCTAAAATATTGCAATGGCTTAAATCCTTGTCCTCTTCATCATGAAATGGAAGAAGTAAAAAGGAACTATTTAAATGTATTCACCAATAATACGATAGGAGATCTGCTGAAAGATAGCAAAAGCGATCTTCTTAAAAGTCTCGCCATTAAATAATTTAAATTTTGGTAATGACGAAAGTCATGCTTTAATTTTTTTTACCGTTTTAATATTGATAGTTAGGAGCAGACAGTATGTATCAAAATATTTATAAAATAGAACCCTTTTCTTTTGTAACGGATATCGTAAAACATGATTACCGTACTGCTGAAGTTTTTAGAAAATATGAAATAGATTTTTGTTGTGGCGGTAAATGGCCACTTGATATGGTTTGTCAAAATAAAAATTTAAATACAGAAGAAGTTATCTCTGAACTTCAAAAAATAGTTACACAGTCTGCATCAAATGCCGCACTTGATTTTGACAGTTGGGATATTGATTTTTTAATTGATTATATATATAATATTCATCACCGATATCTGAAGAAGGCGTTAGTAGAAACCAGGGAACAGGTAAATAAATTTTGGGATGAACACAGAACAAAATTTCCCGAGTTGGCAGAACTTGAATCTATCATGAACCGGTTTATGAAAGAAATACCTCCGCATATGAAGCAGGAAGAGGAAATTTTTTTCCCTTACATAAAACAAATTCATCATGCCTACAAGCACCGTGAATCGTATGCAAGGCTTTTAATAAGAACTTTACGTAAACCGATTGAAGAAGTGATGCTAAAAGAGCATGAAGCAACAGGATCAAGTTTACATCGCTTAAGAAACATCACTAATAACTATACTATACCTGAGAAAGCGTGTATAACACATAAGGTCACATTTGCCAAATTAAATGAGCTTGATAAAGATCTCGTTCAGCATATTCATCTTGAAAGCAATATCCTTTTCCCCAAAGCGATTAAAATGGAACAAGAGTTATTACTGGATAAATGATTTTTAATGCTCTTTCGATTCCGCGGTTTAAATCATATTCTTCTTTGACCTAAATCATTATTTGTAGCCAATTGACATAGTAGGTTTGCTTTAAAGAGTTGTACTATGCCTTTAAAAAACAATAAACCTATCATATTTACAACAGAACTTTATTGGTCTGGTGATAAAATGGGAATTGTCGGTTCGCAATCGTTAAAATCCTTTTCGGTATCCACACCACCTGAATTTGGCGGCCCGGAAGGTGAATGGAGCCCTGAGCATTTATTTTTAAGCTCCGTCACAAGTTGCTTTATGAGCACATACTTAACATTTGTAAATAAAATGAAAATTGAAAATACCGGCTTTGAATGTACTGCAACAGGCCAGGTAGAAATAGTAGATGGCAAATATAAATTCACTTACATACATATTTATCCAAAAGCATTTGTAGGCAACGATGCTGATGTTGAAAGAGCAAAAGTGGCAATGGAAAAAACAAAAAAATATTGTCTTATTTCTAATTCTGTTAATGCCGAGATCGTACAACATCCTGAAGTGGTAATAGCGAAACAACATGTCATTATCAATTCAGCAGCATAAACCAAACAATTTTTGATTATTAAAACTAAAAATTATGAAAGGGCTTGTAATTTACAAAGGCAAATACGGAGCTACCAAACAATATGCTATGTGGATTGGACAGGAACTGCAATTACCGGTGGCCTCAGCCGATCGTTTTCCGGTAGATGAGTTACTGAACTACGATTATTTTATTCTCGGTTCAAGCGTATATATCGGGAAACTTGAAATAAAGGACTGGTTGAAGAAAAATTTTTATGTATTGCAAAATAAAATGATCTTTTTCTTCCAGGTAGCAGCATCACCAGTTGAACAAATAGAAAAAAGACAGAGTTACAATAAAGCATCTCTTCCTCCTTCCATTCTAAAAAATATCCAGTTTTATTACTTACCCGGAAGAATGATCATGAGAAATCTTTCTGGATGGGATAGATTTATGCTTAAAATGGGGGCAAAACTTGCAAAAGATCCCGTTGAGAAAAAAGCAATGCTTACTGATTTTGATCATGTGAAAAAAGAAAAAGTGATTCCCATCATGGAAGGTGTAAGAACATTTTTAGAAATGTTTGAGCCCGAAATGGTTTAGTATACCCAATAGGGCAATCTTTCATTTTATTCTTTTAGTTACATTGGTTACTTTGAGGTAAATCTTTATTCAGTTTATTTATGCTTGGCCAGGCGCACATGACATCGCTGTTTGAAAATGCAACCGAAGGTATTATTCTTACGAACGGACGAGGAAATATAGAACTTGTAAATCCTGCCGCCGAAAGAATGTTTGGTTATGCTACAAATGAATTGAATGGCCAACCGGTTGAAATTTTAATTCCCGGATCTTTCAGGCATGGTCACCAGGGATTGCGTGAAGGTTTTCATAAAAAGCCTTCCAATCGTTCTATGGGCGCCAACAGAGATCTTTTTGCATTAAAAAAAAATGGAGAGGAGTTTCCTGTTGAAATAAGTTTAAGTCATTACAAAAAAAATGATGAACTTTTTGTCATCGCATTTATTGTTGATATTACTTTAAGAAAAGAAGCTGAGCGTACTTTGGTTAAGAAACAAAATGAATTAGAAAAAGTGACTTTTGAAATCAGAAAACTCAATACTGAACTTGAAAAAAAGGTAGACGAACGGACACATATTCTTAAAGAAGCTCTTGAAAAATTGGAACAATCACAAACGGAACTACACGAAGCGTTGGATAAAGAGAAACAGCTGAATGAAATAAAAAGCCGTTTTGTCTCCATGGCATCTCATGAATTCAGAACCCCTCTTAGCGCCGTACTTTCCTCAGCTGCTTTACTTTCAAAATATATAAAAGAAGATGACCAGGAAAAAAGGAATAAACATATTGACCGGATCAAAGATTCTGTAAAACATCTTAATGACATTCTGGAAGATTTTCTTTCCTTAGGAAAACTTGATGAAGGTCGTATCAGCACTGATCCGAGTGAATTTAATCTTAAGGATATGATCACTGATACCCTATCCGAAGTGAAAGTAGTATTGAAGCCCGGGCAAAAATTCAATTTTAAATATGAAGGAGAAGAAAAGATAAATGCTGACAAAAAATTGCTGAGAAATATCCTGATCAACCTGATAAGCAATGCAGCTAAATTTTCAGAAGAGGATTCACCTATCACCATTTCTGCAAAAAGTGACGGTGAAAAAAATATAATAACGGTAGCGGATAAAGGAATTGGAATTTCCCTAAAAGACCAGGAGCATTTATTCACCATGTTTTACAGGGGAACAAACGTTACTAATATACAAGGAACAGGACTTGGCCTTCACATTGTCAAAAGATATCTTGATCTTATAAACGGAACTGTAAATTTGCAAAGCACATTGGGAAAAGGCACTTCTATCACCATTACATTTCCAAACGTTACAAATAATAACTCATGAAATCAATACTTGTAATTGAAGACAATAAGGACCTCAGGGAAAACACAGCAGAGATATTGGACCTTGCCGGGTATAAAACTTTCACCGCTGAAAATGGGAAAAAGGGAGTTGATATTGCCGTTAAAGAAAAACCAGATGTAATTGTTTGCGATATTATGATGCCTGAGCTGGATGGATATGGTGTGCTTCATATGCTCAGGAAAAATGAAACCACACAAGCAATTCCCTTTATTTTTTTAACGGCAAAAACAGAAAGAAGTGATTTCCGCAAAGGAATGGAAATGGGCGCTGATGATTATGTTACAAAACCATTTGAAGATATTGAGCTGTTGAATGCGATCGAAATAAGACTTAAAAAAGCGGAGATACTTGGAAATATGTATGCTTCATCTCAACAAGGCTTATCACAATTCATCAAAGATGTTAAGGATAGCGGCCTGATGAAACAACTGGCTGATCAGTATAATGTAGAATCATATGGTAAAAAGCAAACGCTTTACCAGGAAGGGAAGCGGCCAAAACTTTTATATTATGTGGTAAAGGGGAAAGTAAAAGGTTTCAAAACACATGAGGACGGCAAAGAATACATCACTGATCTTTTTAGTGAAGGAGATTTTATTGGCTATCCCGCTTTGATCGAAGATAAAAATTATGATGATAGCGCTATTATTCTTGAAGATGCTGATATCATGCAAATACCACGTGAAGATTTTCACAAGATGGTCTTTGGTGATCTTAACATTGCGATCAAATTCATCCGGATCATTACAAAGAACGTAAAGGATAAAGAAGAAAGATTGCTCAATCTTGCCTACAGCTCTTTACGCAAAAGAGTTGCTAAAGCGTTGGTTGATATCCAGGGAAAGTTTAATACGGAAGGTCAAAATAAACCGATCGAAATTTCAAGGGATGATATTGCGCATTATGTGGGCACCGCAACCGAATCATTGATCAGGACACTAAGCGATTTTAAAGCTGAAAAACTTATTGAAATAAAAGAAGGTAAGATTGTAATTGCAAATCTTGATAAGCTAAAAAATCTTTTATATTAAATAATTCAAAAGGCTTCTGAACAAATCAGGCACCTTTTCTTCGTTCGGGGCCATATTTTTAAGGCAATATCTTTGCTACTCTTTTTCCTTTTTCAAATCCATACT
>JBIOVR010000349.1:0-3144 GCA_044867875.1 Chitinophagaceae bacterium | reverse complement strand
ACTTGTAACATTTTGGTGCCTACTAAACCTGTGGCGCCTACTACTGCAACTTTCATTTTACTGACTTTTGATTTATTAATTAAAAAATAAAGCCTTCCGTTTGGAAGGCTTCAAGCTTTTATATGATTACATACATAACGCTGCAAACCTTCCTTCAGGAATGTTTCTTTGTGCGTTTTGTATGTTTCTTATTTGTCATACTGAGCCGCAAAGATAGGTTTGAAAACTTTTCATCCCAAATCTTAAATGAATTTAATTATGCCACTACTGTTTATTTGAGAGGGATTTATTAATTTGAAAGATGCTTTTGAGAAAATTGCTCATTATCCTGCTTTTCTCTCCTTTATATGTATTAGCACAGAATCGTTATGACGTCGTGATCGACGAAATAATGGTTGATCAAACGCCACAAATAGGCTTACCGTCAAACGAATGGATCGAATTAAAGAATGTTTCAGCAAACCCGATCAATCTTCAAAATTGGAGAATTGGTGACGTAACCGGCCAAAGCGGGCCGATGCCTAATTTTATTTTGCAGCCAGATAGTTTTGTGATTGTTTGTACAGGCAGTGCTGTTGCAGCTATGCAGGTTTATGGAAGAGTAATCTCTGTTACCAGTTTTCCATCGCTTGATAATGATAGTGATCAACTTTATTTGAAAAGCAATACCGGCTTAACTATTCATGCAGTTAGTTACTCTTTATCATGGTATCAAAATGCTGTAAAGAGTGATGGAGGATGGACACTAGAAATGATTGATACAAAAAATCCATGCTCTGGTATTAGTAATTGGAAAGCAAGTATAGAAGCAAGGGGTGGAAGTCCTGGAATAAAAAATTCTGTTGAGGCTGTTAATAATGATCAGTCAGTACCCTCAAGTAAAAACGCTTATGCGATCGATAATCTGAGTATCGTAATAGTGTTTGATGAGCCTGTTGATAGTTTGAAAGGAGCAACGATCGCTAATTATATTATCGACGGTGGTTTAAGCATTCAATCTGCCATTTCAATTTCTCCACTATTTGATAAAGTTCAATTGAGGTTAACTACTGCAATGCAGACAAGTAAAGTTTATAATATTACAGTAAATAATGTAACAGATTGCAAGAAAAATTCCATTGGTTCAAAAAACAAATTAAAGGTGGGTTTACCAGTTGATGCTGCTTTGACTGAAATGGTGATTAATGAAATTCTATTTAATCCTAAAAGCGGCGCAAGTGACTATGTAGAATTTTATAACCGAAGCAATAAAATTTTTGATGCAAATAAATTATATATCGCAAACCGAAACAGCAGCGGCGCCATTAATTCACCAAAACTTATATCAACAATACCTTACTATGTTTTTCCCGGCGACTATATCGTAGTAACAGAGGATGCAGTTAACCTTCCGTTGAATTATATGGTACAAAATCCTGACGCGGTTTTTGTTGTTTCCTCAATGCCTTCCTTCCCAGATGACCAGGGTGATGTTATCTTATTAAATCTCCAGGGCGCAGTTGTTGATGAAGTAAAATATAAAGATGATTGGCAATTTGCTTTGATTGCTAATCCGGATGGAGTTTCATTAGAAAGAATAGATCCCGATGGGGCTTCTCAAGAGGCGACTAACTGGCATTCGGCAGCATCAACAGCCGGATTTGGTACACCAACGTATAAAAACTCACAGTATAAATTATTGCAAAGTATTAATGCCACAATTGAAGTAACACCGAAAGTTTTTTCTCCTGATAATGATGGTCGTGATGATATTGCTACCATTCAATACAAAACAACGGAACCCGGATATGTTGCCAACATTACTATTTATGATGCAAATGGAAGACCGGTTCGTAATCTTGTAAAAAATGCAACACTTGGCTTGCAGGGATATTGGCTATGGGATGGTTTGGATGATAAAAAATTAAAGCTGCCTGTCGGCACCTATATCGTATTTACAGAAATCTTTAATCTTAATGGTAAAAAGGAGATATTTAAAAATGTCGTAGTACTGGCACGCCAGCTTAATTGATCCTTATACATTCATGAAAATATGCTTGTCGTGAAGATTGATAGAGAATTCAAATAATCCCAATAGAATTACTAGTACAAGTGTGCGACGCAACGGAAGCTAATTAGTAGTACTGGTGTTGGGTAAATAAAAATCCTAAACCGAGACTCACAAATTATCCCAATTCAATCTCAAACTTTGTCAGGTCTTTAAATTGCTGGATCCGCTTATCGATATCTTCTTTTCTTAATTCCTTCAATCGTTGTGTACCAAATTTCTCAACACAAAAACTTGCCATTGCGCTGCCGACAATGATAGCCGATTTCATGTTTTCAAAACTGATGTCTTTGGTACGGGCAATATGACCAATGAAGCCACCCGCAAAAGTATCGCCTGCGCCTGTTGGATCAAATACTACTTCAAGCGGAAGTGCAGGTGCAAAAAATACCTGGTCACCATGAAACAATAAAGCGCCATGCTCGCCTTTTTTTATAATAAGATATTTGGGTCCCATTTCCATGATCGCTTTCGCGGCACTTACCAATGAATATTGACTGCTGAGTTGTCTTGCTTCCGCATCATTCACCAGTAGCACGTCAACTTTTCTTAAAACTTTTTCAAGATCGGACATCGCTGAATCCATCCAGAAATTCATTGTATCAAGCACTACCAACTTTGGCTTATTCTTTAATTGATTGATCACCGATAGCTGAACTACGGGAGCAAGATTTCCAAGCATAAGAAATTCACAATCCTGGTAACTATCCGGCACCACTGGTTTGAAAGTACCAAGCACATTCAATTGCGTTTCTAATGTATCACGGGTATTCATGTCAAGGTGATAACGGCCACTCCAGAAAAAAGATTTTTCATTTTCCTTTACCTGTACGCCATCCATCATTACACCACGTGCCTCTAACATTTTCAATTCTTCCTCGGGAAAATCGCCGCCCACAACGGATATCTGTTGTACAGGTCGTGTAAAATTGGAAGCACTCCATGCAATATATGTGGCCGCGCCGCCAATTATTTTATCACTTTTACCAAAGGGAGTTTCTATTGCATCAAAGGCCATTGAGCCAACTACGATAAGAGACATTCGTTCTTTTATTTTAGATTTAAGATTGCGGAAAACCGGCCGCAAACCTACAGGT
>JBIOVR010000348.1:0-4597 GCA_044867875.1 Chitinophagaceae bacterium | reverse complement strand
TACCCTTTTACTTAGCACCATTTTCTCAATTGCTGCAATGGCCTACGACGGTACCCGCCTTACCGTCACAAGTATTAGTAATAACAAAGTGTTTGTTGAAGTCGATGGCCGTCGATATGATCTTAATGACAACACACTTTCCTTAAATAGTATTCGTCCAGGTACGCATAACATACGAGTATTGCGTGAAATGAAAAGAAAAACCGGGGTGAATTTTGGCAACAAGAGAGAGGAAACCATTTACAACATCAAAGCAACATTCAGAAATGGATATCACTTTGACATTCTTGTTAACCGTTTTGGAAAGGTAATGATCGATGAACGCAGGATTGATCCCAACGATGATTGGTACAATGATGATGATTACTATGACAGAAATGATGGACGCAACCGCGATCGGGACAATACCTATGATACTGGCGATGATCGAGACGACAGCGATTATGGTAATGACGATCGTGATAACAAGGACAACCGTGATTATGATGATGGACGCAATAACGATGATCCCCGATATGATAATAACTACAGCCAGGCAATGACAAATAATGATTTCGCCCAGGCTAAAGAAAGTCTTCGCAGAGAATGGTTTGAAAACACAAGATTGGAAACAGCAAAGCAGATCATTGACAGGAGTTATTTCACAAGTCAGCAGGTAAGGGAAATGGTCTTACTGTTCACTTTTGAGAACAACAGGTTGGATATTGCTAAGTATGCTTACGGTAAAACAGTTGATAAAGGAAACTATTTTGTAATAAATGATGCCTTTACATTCAACAATAACAAAGAATCCTTAAAAGAATATATCCGTCAATACAAATAAATAAAATAATTAAACAATGTGCCGGGAGTAATTGAAATTGGTTAGAGCTCAACCCGGTAAACTCTGGCCGTCAACCTTAAAATTTAAAAACATGAAAACAATTTTGACATTCGCAGCAGGTTTACTGCTCACTTTATCAACCATGGCAGCCGATAGGCCACCATCAGTAACAATCAAATCAAATCGAAATTTTGAAGTGGTTGTTGATGGCAGAACTTATCGTAACGACAATAGCATACGTCTTGACAGGATGCGTCCAGGCGTGCATACCATCAAAGTATATGAAAGAAGCCGTGGATTGTTCGGAAGAACACGTCTCGTTTCAGCAAAGAATTTCTTTGTAAGGAACAATGACCTCCAGATCACTGTTAACTATTCAGGGTATGTAAATATTGATGAAAGAAGATATGATAGAAGAGGTCGGGATAACAATGATCGTAATGATAGGGAGTGGGATCGTAACGACGACAGGGATTACAGGAGTCGTGGCGGTTTTTAATTTTATCTTATAAATCAAAAGGCCCCGTATTTTCGGGGCTTTTTTTATTTGATGATCTCTTTCATTCGTTTACCAATATCTGCCGGACTTTGCACTACATGAATTCCGCATTCGGTCATGATCCTCATTTTAGCAGCAGCAGTATCGTCAGCGCCGCCAACAATTGCGCCGGCATGTCCCATACGACGACCCGGAGGAGCTGTTTGGCCTGCGATAAAACCAACAACAGGCTTTTTATTTCCTGATTCTTTTATCCAATAAGCAGCTTCTGCTTCCATTCCACCGCCGATCTCACCGATCATTACGATCGCATCTGTATCCGCATCATTCATAAAAAGTTCAACAGCTTCTTTAGTGGTAGTTCCAATGATCGGGTCACCGCCAATGCCAACTGCGGTTGAAATACCAAGACCTGCTTTCGCTACCTGGTCAGCTGCTTCATAGGTTAGTGTTCCTGATTTTGAAACAATACCAATTCTTCCTTTCTTAAAAACGAATCCGGGCATGATGCCAACCTTACATTCATCCGCTGTAATAACACCTGGACAATTCGGTCCAACCAATCTTGCATTCGTGGACTTCAAAAAATTTTTCACTTTCACCATATCCTGCACAGGAATTCCTTCGGTAATGCAGACTACAAGACGAACACCTGCTTCAGCTGATTCCATGATAGCATCAGCAGCAAATGCCGGCGGCACAAAGATTATACTCACATCGGCACCGGTATTTTTTACACAATCGGCAACGGTATTAAAAACAGGTTTATCCAAATGTTTTTGTCCACCCTTACCCGGCGTCACTCCACCCACCAAATTAGTTCCGTATTCGATCATTTGCGTAGCATGAAAAGTGCCTTCGCTGCCGGTAAAACCCTGCACTAAAACTTTTGATTTTTTATTTACGAGAATGCTCATATATCACTTTAAAAGTTGGGCGAAGATAGTGAATGGTGAATAGTGAATGGTGAGTAGGGAAGAGATTTTTTATGAGCCCAACTGATTGCTACTATTATGCTTTACTTGCGTCGCACTCTTGTACTGCAAGAATTCTATTCAGCAAATTTCAGAGTCCTGTCATGTCGAGCCGATTATTAATGACATTTGCAAATTTTTATAAACCGAAGCGAGACATCTCAGGTTTAAATGATCCTGAGATGTCTCACCTTACATTACTAAAATAGCGGCCGGACTAATATATCCGGTTCGACATGACAAGTGGAAGTGTCTTTTTTAGATTGCTTCGGCTTGCTGGACAGCAATTGTAAGAGTCATTCATAGCCCCAGGTTAGCGAGCCCCAATAGCTTTGCCAGTCAGAAAGAGGATTGTCGAACAGTCTTTCCATTTTTACGGTGCTGATCATCCATTTACCAATAGTGTTAACAGGGAAAACGATTTCTCCTTTGCTATCAGTTTTTCGATCTTTCTTTACTGTTTTATTCTTCACTCTATGCCAGGTCTTAACAAGTGCATTACGAAGAGGTGAACCTTTATAAAAAATTTTTACCCGGAACAGTTCTTTATTTTTTAGCTGGTATGGATTAGACGATGGAACAATGTCAATAGGCAAGGCGGTAGTAATTCCAAATGTTTGGTCTTTTACATCACCGACCTGTAATAAAGTTTTTGCACAACGCTGGTAAAATTCACGGCCGTTGCAACCCATTTCATTGTTTTGTTTTCTGTATTCAAGTGCATTTTTTAATCCATCTTCTACCAGGTATTCATTGAATTCGGAAGGCTCCATTTCAATAAAAGCATTATTACTGTTGAAAGCTATAAGATTAGTTCCTTCATCCAGCATAACATATTCAATAGAATCTCCTTCAGCACCCGTAATGAATTGAGACAGATTATCGCTTACACCACCATAATATAATTTCAATGATCTTATCCTTTCATTATTCCCTTGCCAATTCTCGCCTTCAAAATTTTCGCCAACGAGGAAGCGAATATTTACCTTCTCGGTTCTTTTGTAAATAAACTTTTTAGGATTTAACCAAAACTCGTGTGCAGATAAAGAAGATATAAAAGTTAATAGCGAGAAAATAAGTAGTAGTTTTTTCATTTGCATATCAGCAAATTAGCATATTAGCACATTGGCA
This sequence comes from Chitinophagaceae bacterium, assembly GCA_044867875.1. Lineage (GTDB taxonomy): Bacteria > Bacteroidota > Bacteroidia > Chitinophagales > Chitinophagaceae > VBAS01. The sequence continues at coordinate 1,170 of JBIOVR010000348.1, read as the reverse complement.
TATTACTTTATCATGTCATCAATATTCCTGTCATTCGGCATTTTACCTGTTTCTTCCAGCATTCTCATTTCTTTTGCATCTTTTAAAAACTCAGATGCGAAAATAAATTCATTCAACCGCTGGTTCTTACTGAAGATGATCTGTTTGTTTGTTCCTTCCCATTCTTTTTTACCCTGGTACATATATAAAACATAACTACCAACCTCCATCACACTGTTCATATCATGGGTGTTTACGACAGTAGTTATATTATATTCAAGAGTGATCTCTTTGATCAGCCTGTCGATCACCAAAGAGGTTTGTGGATCAAGTCCTGAATTGGGCTCATCACAAAAAAGATATTTTGGGTTTAAAACAATGGCTCTTGCAATACCCACTCTTTTTTTCATTCCACCACTAAGCTCAGCAGGAAATTTTTTATTGGTGTCTTTTAAGTTTACACGATCAAGTACCTCGTTAACTCTTTCTAATTTTTTTTTGGTAGGCCAGGTCGTAAACATATCCAATGGAAACATCACATTTTCCTGCACAGTTAAACTATCAAACAATGCTGAACCCTGGAAAAGCATACCGATCTGTTTCCGGATCTCAGTCTTTTCATTCCGGTTCATCTTTATAAAGTTCTCACCGTTGTATAATATCTCGCCATCATCTGGTTCAAATAAGCCTACCATGCATTTCATCAAAACCGTTTTCCCGCTTCCGCTTGTGCCAATAATAAGGTTGCACTGACCCGCTTTCATTACAGCGCTTACATCTTCGATGACAACTTTATCACCAAAACTTTTCTTTATATTTTTTACTTCGATCATTCTTATAATAATAATGCTGCCAGGATATAATCAGCAAATAAGATCAGGATGCAACTTATAACTACTGCTCTTGTACTTGCTCTTCCTATTTCCAGGGCGCCTCCTTTTACGTAATAACCAAAAAAGGCCGAAATGCTTGAAATAATAAATGCAAACGTGTACGCTTTGTACAAAGCAAATATTACTTTGAAAGGTTCAAATGCATCTAATAATCCCTGGTCGAATGTTGAGGGAGGAACGATACCCGTCAAACTTCCCGCTAATCTTCCGCCCCAAATACCAAGCACTCCCGCAATAATTACAAGCATAGGTATTACTACTAAGGCAGCAACAATTTTCGGAAGCACCAGGTAAGTTT
>JBIOVR010000347.1:0-2494 GCA_044867875.1 Chitinophagaceae bacterium | reverse complement strand
CCAACGCCTCGAACCAAGACCTGAAGATCTTGATCGTTATAAAAAAGGAGAACTGGTAGAACCTAAAGAACCGATCGTTTATTATATTGATCCCGCTACTCCTAAACAATGGCGCCCATACATTATTGCCGGTATCAATGACTGGAATGAAGCTTTTAAATCAGCTGGTTTCAAGAATGCCATCATTGGTAAAGAATGGCCGGAGAATGATTCCACAATGAGCCTTGAAGATGCCCGTTGCAAAGTGGTTCGTTATTTCCCTTCATTCTCACCTTTTTCCTATGCACCACGAATTTATGATCCACGCAGCGGCGAGATACTTCAAACTTATATTGGCTGGTCACACAGCAAATTAAAATCGCTTCACGAATGGTATTTCGTACAAGCTTCTGCCAGCGACCCAAATGCAAGATCAATGACATTCAGTAATGAATTAATGGGTTCACTCATCCGTGCTGATATCAGCAGGCAGGTGGGATACTCACTGGGATTAAGAACAAACCTGATCGCCAGCAACGCTTATCCTGTAGAAAAGCTCCGTGATAAAAACTTTGTAGAAGCAAACGGCTTTTCCACTTCCATCATGGATAACATCAATTACAATTATGTAGCACAACCAGAAGATAAAATATCACAGAAAGGATTGATCCCTCAAATCGGTGAATACGATAAATGGGCGATCAAATATGGTTATACCTATACAGGTAACAATGATTTTGACAAAGAGAAAAAAACCGTGCTGAGCTGGATCAATAAAATACAAACAACTAATCCAAATTTGAAATTCGCTGCCGACGCGAATATTAATCCGAACGAGCCATCAGATCCCCGCTCTCAATCAGAAGACCTTAGTAACAACCCGGTAAAAGCAGGTGAGTATGCAGTAAAGAACATGAAGATCGTTATGACCAACCTGTTGACATGGACAAAGGAAGACATGGATATGTATGATAACACGGCGAGGATGTATGATAATGTAATGGATTGGTGGTTGATGGTTATGCGCCATTCATTTTCACAATTAGGCGGCGTAAAAGAGGATCTGAAAACAGTTGAACAGGCTGGTGATGTATATACTCCTGTTTCAAAAGAAATGCAAAAGCAAGCGATGGCCTTCTTACAAAAAGAAGTGTTTCAAACACCAACATGGTTGTTGGATCAGAAAGTGCTGAACAAGATCAGCAAGCCAGCAAAGAGAGATAAAGTTCAGCGGTTCCAGGAAGAGGCATTGTATCAATTGTTGAGAGCTTCACGGATGTACCGGATGAACTCGGAAGAAATGCGTTACGGTAAGGACAACATATATACGGTTGAAGAATTTATGACAGATATTGAAAACAACCTTTGGAGCGAATTGAGATCAGCACAACCGGTGATCAGTTCAAACCGCCGGACCTTGCAGAAATCCTGGTTAGCTAATGTGTTGCTTGCCTTAAAAGATGCCACTACGGCGCCGTCAAATGCTGCTTCGCCGGACCTGACAACAACCGATGTTCCTGTGATCATTCGTGCACACATGGAAAAGATCATGAAGCAATGCAAGGCTGCTGCTGCCAAATCTAAAGACCCAATGACGCTTGCCCACCTTCTGTATGTACAGAGTAAATTGGATAGAACATTGAACCCCAAAAATTAAACTGATCACATTTTTTTCAGCAACGAAATTCTAAAGTAATGACACGTATTTCCTTCTTTATATTAATGATCGGTTTATCCGGAGTTGCTATGGCACAAACCAAAGCACCGGTGAAAGCTGATTCTACCAAACCCACAGTAAGCGCTTACAATGGCATTGTAACGGCTAAAACGATCAGCAAAAAAGGTTTGTTTACTATTCATCAGAATGGTGACAAATATTTTTTTGAAATTCCGGATTCCATTTTGGGCCGTGAATTACTCTTAACTACCTGGCTGGTAAAAGTTCCCGGTGGCAGTCCAAAATTTGGCGGCGAGATAATGAATACCAGGACGATCATGTTTGAAAAAGACAGGGCCAATAAGATTGCACTCAAAGGTATATCGGTCCAGTACCAGTCAGATACATCTAATGCGATCTCCAAAGCCGTAAGAAATTCTAATGTAGACGCTGTCGCTTTTTTGTTTGATGTAAAAGCCCGTGGTGCAGAAGGAAAAACATCAGTCATTGATGTTACCGATTTCCTTCAAAAAGAAAATATTTACACACAATTATCCCAGGAAGTAAAAGGTACTATGTCATTAACAGCGATGGCTGCTGACAGAAGCTATGTAAAAAGTTTTGCCTCCTATCCCATCAATGCAGAAATAAAAATGATGCGGACTTATAGCGCTTCAGGTGTTTCTCCAAAACCACCTCCCGGTCGTCCAGCCGTTCCTCCTCTTGAAGCTGCAAAATTGGGTGGTGCAGTGACGCTTGAAATTTCCACTTCTATTTTATTGATGCCTGAAAAACCAATGATGCCCCGTCGCTTTGATGCACGGGTAGGTTATTTCGCCAATTATAGTATTGAATACA
>JBIOVR010000346.1:0-23780 GCA_044867875.1 Chitinophagaceae bacterium | reverse complement strand
TCTAATTGCTGATTGAAAAAATAAATATTCCGTTTGGTTACATCACTTACGATCAATGGATGAACTGAATCGTTGGTATTAATTTTCACAAATGAAGAAGTGGGATCTTCATAGCTTATGTTCGGGGTCTGAACCGTGAAAAGCGACAAACCATTTTGTATTGGTAGATTCCGGTCTTGCTTTGGTAAGCTATCTGGTGAAATGGCAGTATAGTAATCAATGATGTATTGCCATTCCTGCAAGCTCATCGCTGGTTTAGAAGGATAAAAATTTAAACCAATGCTCAAATCATTTCTGGAAGAAGGATAAGCCTTGTATCCATAATAAAAAATGCCAAGTCGCGGTCCCATGTTTGGCAAAACTCCTTCTTCCCAATTTTTTGCATCTAACATAGAAGGATCAGGTAATAAATGGCAGGATTGGCAATATTTAGCCGCTAACCCTTCTCCTTTTTTTATACTTGAAATAAATACATCCCTATGGCTATTGTTCCGCTGGTAGTTCTTACAACATACAAGGGTAAGTGATAAAGATCCGATTAACAAAGCAGCTGCAGCTGATCTTATATTTAATAAATTCAAAGTGATCTCCTTTATTGCAAATTTATATGACGGGTTTTTCCTTTCGAATCTTCTATCTCAACCGAAACTACATTTTTATCCACACTTAAAAATCTACCAGATTGAGACAAACAAGAATTTCCAAAATAAAATTCTTCTGTTCTTTTTTTACCGTTTGCCAATGTTATAAAAGCTTTTTTGTCGGTTTGTATCAATGGAAATATTTTTTGACTGCTGTTTTTATGAATAAATATTTTTAATGGCCCCCTGTTTTGAGATGCAGCCATTAAATAAGTATTACCAGGGCCTTTCATCTTCACAAGGGCTTTAGCATCACCCGGAATAAAAAGTCCCGCTTGTAAAATTGTTTGTGGAGTGAATTTACCAATGCCATCGCCCAATAAAACAAGTCCGTTCATTCCATCATACCTGCCATTTGTAACTTCATTTCCATAATCATTACCGCTGACAGCAATGTCAAGATCTCCATCCCCATTAAAATCGTCTACAACCATACCATTGATTGGCGCCATTTGTGCCTGGCTAGGTAACGGATGCAAAGAGAACTTTCCATTTCCATTATTTTGTAAATAGCAATTATTAAAATTATTTGCACGAAGGATCAAGGCATCTTTCATTTCTTCTTCAGAAAATATGTGATGAATATTGGCTTGCGCAAACTCCTTATACTTCAAATATTTTTTTCTTACTCCCGGAAGTTGACTTATAATTTCATCCCTGTTTGCCGAAGTATATTCATCTTTTACACCCTTTTGATCTTTGAGAAAAATAGTCACTATCGGATCTATCCTGCTGTTTTTATCAAAATCTTTTGCATATATACTTACAGGATGTTTATCATCAGCACGGAAAAAAGAATTTTTTCCAAGGTTGCCAACAACATAATCTATGTCTCCATCATTATCAAAATCTCCACCGGCAATACTATTCCACCATCCACTCTCATCACCAATACCTGACTGTGATGTTAGATTTTCGAATTTCCCTTTTACATTTTTTAAAAATGTAATGGGCATCCATTCGCCCACAACAATAAGATCTGTCCATCCATCATTATCAAAATCTGTCCATAATGCATCGCATACCATACCGATATTCTGTAAAGCCTTTGCTGCCGCAACTGTTATGTCTGTAAACTTTAACACGCCACTTTTAGAATCATTCCGGTAAATGAAAGAGCTAACCGGCAACGGATACTGACCGGGCAAACATCTACCTCCAATAAAAAGATCAAGATCCCCGTCGTTATCAAAGTCAATGGCTTTTACACAGCTCTTACTTGTATAATTTATTGGCAAAGCAGTAGTGTCAGGGAAAAAATTTCCTTTCCCATCATTTACAAAGAACTTGTCCTGGTATTTATTTGTATTAGCCGGAAATTCAGTGCTACCGCTTGCGCAATAAAGATCCTGGTCACCGTCATTATCTGCATCAAAAAATAGCAGACCCATATCTTCCGGTTTCTTTTCTATGGTGTCCTTTAATGCAATATTGTTTTCTAAGAATTTACCATCAGCCTGCTGAAGAAAAAATTTACCGGGAAAATTTGCAGAGCATCCGATATACAGATCATCCAATCCATTTCCATCAATATCGCTTACAGCTAAGCCAGGTCCGAATTGAGATAGCTTATGCGGGATCAATCTTTCCCGGTCGAAGTCAATAAAATCTTTCTCCTTGTGAATAAAGTTTATACCCGATAAGCCAGTAATATCTGTAAACAAAGTATTATTAGCAATACCATCATCAATCCATGAATCTTCTATTGAAGCATTTTTTATATCAACATCAATGACCTGGTTCGTTTTTATGTTTTTTAGAATTTGTTTTTTGTTTCCTGGCCAACGAATAATGAGAGAATCAACTTCAGTTACTTTTCCCAAACCAAAAAAAGCTCCTGCAGCAATGCTTGAAAGATAGCCGCGGTAAGGAGTATTCTCATAAAACTGTTTTTGATCTTTGGAATAATAGATCTCAGCCCAGGCTCCAATACCATTAATATTTTTTCCATCTCCTTTAAAATTTATCTGTAAGTAATTGGAGGTAATTTTATTTTTCGCATTCGTCGTATTCTCATATACTAATGCAGGATCATTAATATTATTGATGATCATATCAAGATCGCCATCGTTATCAAGGTCAGCATAAGCAGCACCATTTGAAAAAGTAGGTACTTCTAATCCCCATTTACCTGTTACATTTTCGAAAGTAACATCGCCATTATTGCGGAATGCATAGTTGTGCAGTTTCACCTGAGGCATTTGGCTCAACGTAAATTCTTTATCCGCAATTGTCGCAGACTCTCTGCGAAAGGCAATAAAATCATGATCAGTTACATCTCTCGGGAAACCATTAGTTACAATTATATCTCTATAACCATCATTATCAAAATCAGCTACGAGTGGTGTCCAGCTCCAATCTGTTTCTGCAATACCGGAAAAAAAGCCAACATCCATGAATACCGGGTCGCCGATTGAATCATTTTGTTTCACTGTTGGCCCCTGGTTCAGTTGCAATCCGTTTCTTACATATTGATATTGATAACCGAAATGATCGCTGTTTTGGTAGATCTGGTAACTACCTGAATTCATCATGGTCTTTTTCCTGTAGTTATCTTCCGGATTCATATCCAATTCAATTACATCAGACAAGCCATCATTATTTATATCAATTATATCCTGTCCCATGCCATTCGCCGATGTATGTTTAAAGTAAGAAGTGACCTTATCGGTAAATGTGCCATCATGATTATTTATATAGAGCAGATCGACAGAAATAAAATCATTGGTAACAAAAATATCCTGCCAACCATCCCTGTTAATGTCTGAAATATTTACTCCGTGGCCATAACCTTCTTTTGTAACACCTGCCTCTTTTGTTACATTGGAATATACAGCATGCTTCAATGAATCACTCCAATCATTCCTGTACAATCTTCCTGTACTTGGAAAAGTTCCATCTTTGATGATCGGCCGAAAAACGGAAGGGTTAACACCCTTTACAATTTGATTGACGACCAGGTAAACATCAAGGTCGCCATCATTATCATAATCAAAAAAAGCAGCCATGGTTGTATGGGTTGTATCATTGAGCCCATATTCGGCCGCCATTTCTTTAAAATGTGGAATGCCATCTTTGCCTGCCCCCTGGTTGATATAAAGAAGATTTTCCCTTTTATAAGGATCTGCTAAAATAGATGCTGAGACATACAGATCCTGCAAGCCATCATTGTTTATATCAACCACAGACGCACCCCTGCACCATTTTCCATCACCTGCTACATTAGCGGCGGTTGTTACATCTTCAAACTTTAAATTACCCTTATTGATATAAAGTTTATTGGGAACTGTGTTGCCTGTAAAATACAGGTCTTGTAGCCCGTCATTATTAAAATCGCATACGCCAACTCCTCCTCCATTATAAACATTGGTAATGTCAATTGGATTGACGGAATCATTTTCAACGATGTTATTGGCAAAATCAACACCTGAATCCTTTGATGAAACCTGGCGGAATAATGTTTTTTTATTTTGACAGGAAGTAAAAAATGCAATGACAAAAAAAAGCAATGCCCAATTATTAGTTTTCATGCAAGAAACTTTTGAAAAAAGATAAAAGTAAAAGAGGCAAAGTAAATATACTTTGCCTCTTGATAAAATTATTAAACCTGTTCTAAAAATTAATAGCCGGGATTTTGTACTAAACGGACCGTACCGTCAGAATTCATGTTATCAATTTCAGATTGTGGTATCGGCATATATTCATTCTTACCAGCTACGAAGTTTGCAGATTGCTTTAATGGCCTTGCAGCTTTCTCCCTGGCGATAAATGTATTTACTGTTGTAGCAGCTATTCCCCACCTTACAAGGTCAAAGAAACGCTGTCCTTCCATTGCAAGCTCAAGCCTTCTTTCAAAACGTACCGCCTTTATTGCAGCAGCCTTATCAACAAATGCCACTGTATATAACCCTATCTTATAATTATCAGCGGGAGTTGTTTGCGTAACATAAGTAGCAGTTGGCGCATCATAATTACTGCTCTTATAAACCCAGCCAGTTGCATCTGCGGCTCTTGCTCTTACCTGGTTAACTAGATCTCTTGCAGTTACCAGGTCATTTGCATCAGCTGCACACTCTGCTGCCCATAAAAGAACATCAGAAAAGCGGATAATATTCACATTATTTGCAACTAACTCAGTAGGTCCCCAATAAGCGCTACCCACATCTGTAAATGCATCTTTTTGAGAAGCAGCATATACATTTTTAATTGGGCTTTTATTACCATCATTTACCGGGTTTCTGATCCAGGCCAAGCCGGGATGTATACCCCAATCCAAATAAGGAATACCAGGTCTACCCATTGTCCAATCAATTCTTGGATCTACTGTACCTACATATGTAGTTGCAGTTTCAGAACTAACAGGTAATCCTTGAAAATACGTATCATGTAAAGGCAGGCCAGTTGTTGCATCAGTCTTAAAAGCATTTGCAAGATCCTGTGATGGATTATAAAAACCACAGCATGCACCAGGGCCGCCTGTATAAGGGAAGTTTAAGATATCACCATAGTTACCATTAGGATCTCCACCCCAATCAACGGATGAATTATCTTTCACAGAAGTTTGTGCTGCAAAAACTGATTCAGAACTGTTTTTCTGAGCCGGGTTAAAATTTGAATAGAAATGTGGATTTAAGGCATATTTCGCACCACCCGCTGTTTTTCCATTAGCAATAATATCGGTGAGTATTGGGCGAGCGGCAGTTAATTTATTCTGATACATATACACTTTTGCCAGCATTGCCTTTGCTGCCGATTTGTTTGCCCTACCCTTGTCAGTACCCCAGGTTTCAGGCAAATCTGCTATTGCTGCTGTCAGATCAGCTTCAATTTTTGGCCAAACATCTGTGGAGTTGTTTACATTGGTATTGTCTTTATTTACAGTTTCATCAGCCCAAACTATCTTATTGAAAACCTTTTTCAATTCAAAATGATAGAAAGCTCTTAAGAAACGAACCTGGGCAGTAATTTGAGCTGCTTTGGCTGCTGATATATCTTTTGCAAGTGCCATCGTGATCAATACATCATTACTCCTTTGTATTCCTGCATAGCAAGCTATCCATTTTTGCAGAATGGCACTATTGGTTGAAGTCAATGTTGTCCATTGTTCCATTGGAGCTGCTTCGCCGACATCTGTAGGATCTGATCCTTTATAGGCGTCATCACTTGTTACGCCGCCAAGTATCCAATTAGAAGCTCCTGATGCAAAACCATCACCGGCTGCTCCTTCGCCATCCACCATTGAATACGCTCCTATTAATAAACCCTGAACACCTTTTTCGGTTGCCATTACTTCAGGGCTTAATGTTCCCAATGGCGGCTTGTCAAGGAATTTTTCGCAGGCCGTAATAACCAAAAGGGTAACAACGATACCTCCAAGAAGTAATAATTTATTTTTTAAACTTTTCATATGCTTAAATTGATTAGAATTAAAAATTAAGGTTTATCCCAAATAAAAATCTTGGCGTGTTCGGATAACTGCCCTGGTCAATACCATATTGATAAGTATTAACAATTTGTCCATTTGAATTTGGCTGACTTGGCAGTTCGGGATCCAAACCTTTATAATCTGTAATTGTAAACAAGTTAGTACCCTGGAAATAAATTCTCAAACGATCAATTCCAAATCTTGATAACTTATTTTGCGGAATAGTATAACCAATCTGCATAAGCTTGCTACGCAAATAAGATCCTTTGCTAATAAAATAACTGTTTGCAAAACCACTATTATCTGTGCTAAAACTACCCGTAGTTTTCAATTTTGGAATGGACGTACTTGTATTTGTGGGAGTCCAGGAATTAAGTGCAACTTCCCTTCTAAGACCACCTTTAAAGAAATCAGGGAAATCCGTAAAGTATAAAGTGTTATTAAAAATATCATTCCCTTTAGAACCAAAGAAGAATGCACCAAAATCAAAATTCTTAAAGGTGGCGCTTATGTTCAAGCTATAAGTAAAATCGGGATTGGGGTCACCTACAAATGTCCTGTCGTCTGTATTTATTTTACCATCTCCATTTACATCCTGGTATTTGAATACTCCTGGTTCAGCACCATCCTGTGTTGGAGATTTCGTAACATCATTTGCATCCTGGAAAAGACCAATTACTTTGTAACCAAAGAAAGCTCCAAAAGCCTGGCCTTCCTGGAAACGCTGTATTCTTACATTTCTTACAACTGCACCATCAAAAAATGGCACACCTGGTATGTCCACAATTTTATTATTATAAGAAGTAAACGTACCGCTAAGATCCAATTTAAGATCCTTACCGATCATAGCATGATAAGTAGCATTAAAATCTATTCCCGTATTTTGAATATCTCCGATATTCACTTTTGGAAGACCTGCATCACCAGCAAAGATCACGTCAACAGGTACTCCACTTTGTGTGAACAACAACCCGTTAACTTTCTTTTGATAATAGTCGATAGAGAAATCAAGTTTATTTTTAAGGATGGTCGCATCTATTCCAAAATTTGAAATGATATCTCCTTCCCATGTAGTTTCAGCATTACCTAAATTACTTCTGAAAAATCCAACATAAGGATTGGTACTTGTACCGCCAATATCATAAGCAGATTTTCCCGCCCTTGTACTATAAAGATTATAAGGATTAGTTGGGTCAACGTTACTTGTAGAACCCATTTTACCCCAACTGTAACGAATTTTCAGATCGTTAACAAAGGTGATTCCTTTAAAAAAGTTTTCTTCAGAAATTCTCCATGCGGCTGACACAGAAGGGAACACACCCCATCTTTGTTCTTCAGTAAAGATCGATGTACCATCTCTGCGGACACTTGCATTAATAAGATATTTTCCTGAATAAGCATATTCAAGCCTTGCAAACTGTGAAAATAATGTGCTTTGATATGCTCCCCCTGCATTCGACTGAGAACCCGTACCTGCATTAAGTGTCCAGTAATTGGGGTTTTCAGAGAAATATAAACTTCTGCCAGCTGTGGTCCAACGACCATAATTTTTTACAGCCTCTGTGCCTACAAGAACTTTTACATTATGTTCTTTAAAAATATTTGCATAGGTCAATGTGTTTGTAAACGTCCAGCTAGTATTATAACCTCCTCCTTCATTAAAAGAATTAGAACCCGTGTTTCCCTCGGCATTTTCATAACCTACATACCCAAAACTGTAATTATGATTGAGGTCCATAACACCACCGAAACTGGTACGTGCAGTAAAATGTTTTAAGAAATCAAGTTCAGCATATACATTTCCTGTAATGTCCCAGTTATATCCTCTATTATCTTTTGTACGATATATATCAGCATAAGGGTTACGGGCATTGCCTAAACCCTGGGATTTAGTTCCTGCAAAATTTCCCATGATGTCATAAACCGGGATGATCGCGGATTCACGATAAGCAGTAGTAAAAGGGCTTTGCTCACTTTGATTTAGAAAGGTCGGGTTGTCCTTATAAAATATATAAGCATTTTCACCAATACGGAGATGATCCTTAACGGTGAATTGTGTATTTGCTCTCACTGAATATCTTTTCAGGTATTGGGTTTGAAGAATTCCTTCCTGGTTCAGGTACCCTAATGAAAAGAAATAAGAACTTTTATCTGAACCTGCGCTAACTGATATATTATGACTTTGCACCTTTGCATTTCTTGTAATTTCATCATACCAGTCTGTTCCTTGTTTATTGGCTCGGGTAATTTGAGCGGAATTAATGTCATATTTATCAGGACCGATAATATTTGGATCTGATCCCGTGTAGCCATAATTTATTAATGAAGGAGTCGGGCTACTTGGATCTTGATAGGGAAAAGTTTGAATGTAATCAGGAATAACGGGAGTCGCTCCTTTTCCAAATTGTTTATCGCTTGGATTGGCAATCCCTGAATTTTTTTGTTGCAGCCATATAGCATTTGCTTCTTCTTGTGTGTTAGCCATATCAAAGCCCGGTCCCTTTTGGGTAACACCATAATAAAAGTCATAAGTAACTTTTGCTTTTCCGGTTTTACCCTTCTTAGTTGTAACAATTACAACACCATTGGAGCCAGCAACACCATATATAGCTGCAGCAGCATCTTTCAGTATTTGAATTGATTCAACATCATTAACATTAATATCGTGAAGGTTCCCTCTTACCCCATCAACAATTACAAGCGGTGCATTATTACCAAAGGAAGTAACACCCCTGATCCTGATATCACTTGCAGCACCAGGCTGTCCTGAGCTTGTAACAGTTATACCAGAAGCCCGGCCTTGTAAGGCCTCTTCGCCGGTTCCCACTGGCAATTGCTTCATTTCAGCAACATTAACCACGGACACAGAACCAGTCACATCTTTTTTCCGCTGGGCTGTGTAACCAGTTATTACTACTTCATTCAAAGTAGATATAACAGTTGGTAACAAAACATCTACTTCAGATATTTTCGAAACATCTACCTCTTTTGTATCAAGACCAACAAAAGAGATGACTAATACTGATTTCCCTTCAGGCACTGTAATGGAGAACTTTCCATTGACATCTGATTGGGTAGCAACATTAGTACTCTTTACTACTACAGTAGCTCCCGCTACTGGTCCCGTTGGGCTCTTGACAGTACCATTGACTTGTTTTTGTGCGTTAGCAACAAAAGCAAACAACAGAAAAAGAATAGATAGGGAGAAATAGCTTGTCAATTTGACAAGCGTCGGAGTTTTTCTTTTCATAATACAAGCAGTTTTTAAAAATTTGGTTAGAAGGATATAGCAATTTCAGAAAAAAAAATAACAAATCCTTAATTTTTTTATAAACTTTTTTTCTGATAACCAAACAGTTGTTTGGGTTTACGCCTCACAAAAAGAGATTTTCCCAATGAAAAATTGAATGTGAGAACAACAAGAGTTTTATAGAAATAATTTAAAAAAAAGAATGATCAATGAATTTATATTCATCGAAGTGTGAATAAAATATTTTAATGTGTCCATTTGACATGAATAAATACCGCTTGTAAAATATATGTAAGCAATCCAGCAGCTCAGGAGAAATGATTCAAGGCTTTAGTTTCAAAGTCATCAACAATCTGCTTAATTAATCATTTAGGAGACAAACTTCATCCTTCCCATCTTTATTTTTCCAAAACACTTTTACCTTTTGCGAAACGATCGCATCAATTGATTTGCCAATATAATCAGGTTGTATAGGTAGTTGCCGGCTGAAACGACGATCGATCAAAACACAAAGCTCAACTTTTTCAGGACGGCCAAAATCAAGTAAAGCATCCAGTGCTGCACGAATTGTTCTTCCTGTATATAATACATCATCTATGAGGATCACATTTTTGCCTTCTATTGAAAAAGCAATATCAGTACGGTTAGCAATATGAAGTTCCTTTCGAATATCATCGCGGTAAAAAGTAATATCTAATTTACCATATTGAATTTTATCTGAACCTGTTTCTTTTTTTATTTCATCTACAATTCTATCCGATAGATAAATTCCCCGTGGTTGCAGACCTATAACAACAGTATTGGTAAGATCGACATGATTTTCCAATACCTGGTGAGCAAGTCGTTTAATTGTTATTTCTAATTGCGGTTCTGTAAGAATTGATTTCAATTGATCTGATATTTCTGCTAAAATAATAAAGCCCCGTGAAAGGAGCTTTCAATTTATTTTCCTTGCATGAAAGATATTTGTAATCTCTTGATGAATCAAAAGTTTCTTTCATTGTTTTACAATTTGCTGTTTGGGATAATTATTAATATTGAATACCTGCAAAGAATCATTGTTTGCAGCAGCAAGAATAATTTTTTTTCCATTTTGCATGCGAATAATGCTCATATCCTTTATATCACCATTCAAAATAAAACCACTCTTAGCTGGTGGCATTGAAATAAATGATTTGTTATTGCTGCCCCTTAAAAAACATCCGTAAGACGCATCATATCTTCCATTCATTACTTCCGCCTGGTATTCATTACCTGCCAGAAGCAGATCTTTAAATCCGTCGTTATCTATATCATCACAAATTATTGAATTTACCGGAGCGAATTGTGCCTCCATATTTAAAGGGTGTTTGATAAATTTGCCCTTTCCTAAATTTTCAAAAAAACAACTTCTTGTTTCATCACATTGCAATTGCAAAATATCTTTCCTGGTTTTATTCTTAAAGATGTCTTCGAATATTGCAGTTGAATAATCCTTGTAATGAAGAAATTGTTTTTTAATTGCTGGCACCTGTTCTGAAAATTGACTCCTGCTAATAGCAGGAAACAAATGTCTTTTGCCATCCATTCCTTTTATATAATAGAATAAAACAGGATCAATACTGCTATTCCCATCAATATCCGCAGCAAATAGTTGCATTGGTTCAGCCGAACTTACCCGGTAAAGACAATTCAAACCAAGGTTGCCCGCTACAATATCAGTATCACCATCATTGTCAATATCTGTTGCAAGCAAGCTTCTCCACATACCATTCATTTGCGTGAGCCCGTTGGATTGGGTGACTTCATTTAATCTACCCTGATCATTTTTATAAAACCTAAGTGGCATCCATTCGCCAGCAATAATGAGATCTGTTTGTTTATCGTTGTCGAAATCAACCCAGGCCGAAGAAGTGATCATTCCAGGTTTTTGTAAATCAGGACAGGTACTTGTTGTTACATCAGAAAAAACTCCACGATTATTTTGCAATATAAAACTCCGTGGTGATAATGGATATTTAAGCGAAACCCGGCCACCAATAAACAAATCAAGATCGCCATCCCCATCATAATCCCCTACACTCACACATCCTGCAATTATTCTCACTGAATCAGGTATAGCATTGGGTTGTAAATTAAAGTTGCCTTTCCCATTATTAATAAACAGCCTTGGTTTATAATTAATCGAGTTCTCTCCAAATTGAACATCACCGCATGTAATCAGCAGATCTGAATCTCCATCTTTATCCGCATCAAATAATATACAATCCATGTCTTCCTGGGATTTAATACTGTCACTGAGATTTTTTGAAACAAAAGTGCCGTTGGGATTTTGCATAAAAATTTTCCCCGAATAATTTTCTGCACCGCCAATAAAAAAATCGGTATACCCGTCATTGTTTATATCACCTGTGGTCACAAAAGGTCCTAATTGAGAATACTTTTGCGGAAGTAATCGCTGAACTGCATAGTCATAAAAAGAATTCTCCTGATGCCTGTACAATATATTTGATGAAGATGATATGTCTGAAAAAAGAAAAACCTGCTTACCTGTTACTTCTGGAGAAGTCATTTTTGCATTTTGCAATGAAAATATCAGCGTTGTATCGACTGCTATATTCTTTAATATTTGCTTTTCATTATCCGGCCATACAATTACTAATGAATCTATATTTTCATTATTCCCCAGTCCAAAAATTATTTTCTGATCGACCGAAGAACAATATCCTCTCACCGGGTATTGCTCCTGCATTTGGGCAATACCATTATTAAATGCAAAAATTTTTGTGCCGAAGCCCTGTTTGTTCAGGCTATCCCCTTTCAACTGAATAGAAATATAATGAGATGAAGGTGGCCGTTTTTTTTGATTGGTATTATTAATAAAAATAAATGCGCTTTTATTAATATTATTAACCACAAGATCAAGATCGCCGTCATTATCCAAGTCAGCGTATGCAGCGCCATTCGACATAGATGGTTCGTTTATGCCTGCGCTTTCCGATTCATTAGAAAAAGTGAGGTCATGTTTATTGATGTATAAATAATTGGGTAAATTAATATGTTTGAGTGATGACAATTTTTTTCTGATCAGTTTTTTCTGATCGTCAGTGCTCATTGAGTTGTTGAATACGCTATTACTGAATTCCAGGAAATCGCCGTTAATAAAATCTCTGCCTACTCCGTTGGTTATATGAATATCCTTCCATCCATCATTATTAAAATCTGCTAACAACACACTCCAACTCCAATCGGTTGCTTCTATCCCACTCAACTGGCCTATTTCACTGAAAAAGGGAATACTTGTATCGCCTCTCAAGCGGCTACCCATATTTAACTGAAGCATATTTCGCATAAATTCCGGCTCATAGCCCATGTTACGTTCAGCTTCATATCGGTCATAATTCATAAATGAGAAAGAAGTTTTCTTCCTTTCATTGTACTCCGGAAGCATATCAAGTGTAAGAACATCCGGCAATGCATCGTTATTGATATCTGCCGCATCAGTCCCCATGCTTGAATAGCTTTGGTGCCGGAATGCCCTGTCAATGCAATTTGTAAATGTTCCGTTGCGATTATTCAGCCACAACACATCATTTGAAATAAAATCATTTGCTACATAGATATCCGGCCATCCATCATTATTAAAATCGCTGGCCAAAACGCCGAGGCTCAACCCATCATCCTTAATCCCAGATTGCGATGAAACGTCCGAAAAAACCGGGTGGCCG
Source organism: Chitinophagaceae bacterium (assembly GCA_044867875.1). Taxonomy (GTDB): domain Bacteria; phylum Bacteroidota; class Bacteroidia; order Chitinophagales; family Chitinophagaceae; genus VBAS01. Next base: position 10,757 of record JBIOVR010000346.1, on the reverse strand, counting down.
GCATTTGTACTATCTCCATCATTTCTGTATAATTTATCATTGGCAGGTGAATGTCCGCTTCTGTCTCGGGGAACAATATTATTTGCATTGCCGGAGTTTAATAAATAATTAGCAAGGTACATATCCAGATCGCCATCCCTATCATAATCAAAAAATACTGCTTGTGTTGAATAGCTTGTATCTGCAAGACCATAAGTTTCCGCCTCTTCTTTAAAAGTTAGATCGTGCTGGTTAATAAATAAAAGATTTTTTGCTCTGCGTAAAAGATTTTTTCCATAAGCACAAACATAAATATCATCGTACCCGTCACAATTAATATCAACAATACTTACTCCTGTACACCAAACATCAGAGCGAACTCCGGCTGCTTCCGTTATATCCTCAAACTTATTTTTTCTTTTATTTATGTACAGCCTGGAACTCACCTGGTTTCCACTAAAAAAAATATCTTTTAGTCCGTCATTGTTAAAATCACCAATACCTACGCCACCGCCCATAAACCCAAATTCGTTTATAATTGATTTAGTAGAATCATTGTCCTCAATTTCATTATTAAAATAAATACCGGATTCATTGGCAGATAGCTGTGTAAATAAACGGCCTTCACTTTTATTGAAACATGAAACAAAAAAAATAGTTACCGCAATTAGTGATATAGAAAAAAAATAAATAGATCTCTTATTCATGCATTGGCAAGTTATGAGAATATCAATTGAATGTACTTGTATTATATATTGACTCACAAATTTGACAAAAAAATAGAGGCTAGTGAATAGCCTCTATTTAAAAAATATTTTATCAATCTATTTTACCAAAGGATTTGTAGAAATTTCACTGGCAGGTATTGGGAATAAACTTGTCTGTCCAGGTACCGGGTCTGTCGTAATTGAAGGATAGTATCCTTTCTTCCTCCAACGTAAAATATCAATACTCGCAACTTCTTCGGCACCCAATTCCACAGCTCTTTCATGCATTACTGCTTTTAAAGCTTCATTTTTTGTGGTCAATACAACGGCAGGCATAGCTACTCCGGCACGACTACGTACTTGATTAATATAAATTGCAGCTTGTGCAGGTGTTCCTACTTCGGCTTCACATTCGGCTAACATGAGCAGTACATCAGCATAACGATATACCCGCTGGTTAACACCACCGGGGTGGAAACCTGAGTTTACGTATTCATAAATATTATACTTGCGGAAGAAACGTTTCTTAACAACGCCTCCTTTTGTGCTTGTGGCTATATTCATTGCCGCAGCTGTGAGTGTTAATGGTACAACGGAAGGATTATTGATATTATCCTTTGCACCCGGAGCAGTGAGAATTTGATCACCTTCTTCATAAATCGTCATCGCATATCTCGGATCGCCGGCTTCGAATTCGTTCAAAAGACGGTCGGAAGGAATCACATTCCCCCACGTAATTCCATATTCCTGGTTGCGTACACCACTCATTGGGCTTGTGGAACCCTCACCATTATAGCCCCAGTTGAAATTATTATCACCTTTATCAACAAATACTACTTCAAAAATAGACTCAGCATTAAATTCATGGCCAGCCGTAATGAGTTGACCACCGTCTTCCTTTATATCACCATCAAAATTCCATAAAAAATTCACTAATGAATATTGCCCATATACCTGGAGTAAAGCAGCTTTTGCGGCAGCATAATCACCTTTTTGCATTTGTACTTTCCCGAGTAAAGTATTCGCTGCACCCTTCGTTGCCCTTCCCCTGTCGGAATTGGCATAGGTTGCAGGCAATTTTGCAACTGCATCGGTAACGTCACTTAAAATAAGAGTATAAATGTCAGCAGCAGGCGTCTTTCCTTTGAATTCCACAGAAGAAGTGATAGGTTCCGTATAAACAGGAACATCACCCCACTGAGATACCAGTTCAAAATAAGCCCATCCCCTTAAAAATTTAGCTTCTCCAACTAAGCGGTCCCTAAGTGTTGTATTATCTGTAATTCCCGGCGCCTTCGAAAGAACCAGGTTTGCCCTGTTGATCATTTGATAAGAAGCAAGCCATACGCTTGTCATTACTGAATTAGACGGAGCAGGCGAGGATTGTTTCAGCAACTCTGCCCTTGGAGCTTCTAATTGAGATCCCCCGGAAGCAGTTTCTCCACCACGCATGTCATGGGTAAAGAACCATTCCCGCCCAACAAGGTTTGCTGAACGCAAAGTAGAGTAGATGGCATTTACGCCGTTCTGCAATTCCAGCGCTGTCTTAAAATAGCTTTCTGTTGTTGGATTGTTTTCATCCAAAACATCCAGTTTATTAGTGCATGCAACCATACTGAAAAGAACCAGGAGAACTGCAGCTACCTTTTTATTTATATTTAATTTCATATTTCTAGATTTTAGAATTAATTAGATCTCTGATATTAAAACGCAGCCTGGATTCCGATCTGGAAAGACTTTGGCTGAGGATAACTGAAATAGTCAATACCATTGGTTAATGAATTATTAGGCGTTCTATTACCAACTTCAGGATCATAGCCAGTGTAATTGGTAAATGTCAGGATATTTTGTGCTGACACATACACACGGAAACTTTTTACCACTCCTTTTGTTAACGATTGCAAAGAATTTCCAGCAAGGTTATAACCAATAGAAATATTTTTCAAACGCAGATAAGAACCATCTTCAAGAAAACGATCAGATGGTCGGGCATTTTGATTTGGATCGGATGAAACAGCACGTGGAATAGTTGTGTTTGTATTAGTAGGCGTCCACGCATTTAAAACCTGTGTGCCTGCATTAAAAAACCGAACCATCCCTTCTGTAATCACACGACCGGCATTAAAAATCTTATTGCCATCCACTCCCTGTAAGAAAACAGAAAAATCGAAATTTTTATAGTTAATCCCGCCATTAAAAGCGTAAGAAACTTTTGGAATATAACTTCCCAGAAACACACGATCATTCAAATCAATTACATTATCCTTATTTTGATCTTTAAACCTTAGGTCTCCTGGAGAAGTATGTTTTGTGGGATCATAAGGAGTAGTTGTCGGATTAACTTGTGCTGCCGATGAATTAACCTCCGCTATTGACTGAAAAATACCTACTACTTCCCAACCAAAATAAGACTGAACAGAATGTCCCGCTGCAGTATTAGTAATATTGTATGTTCCAAAATCCTGGTCTCCTCCTCTTTCAATATTCGTAACTCCATCAGCCAATCTTGTTACCTCATTTGTAACAAAGCTAAAATTGGCGCTGGCATTCCATCTAAAATCGCCTTCCCTGTCGTTGTATCCCAATTGAAATTCAAAGCCATTATTTTCCATTGCGGCAACATTTTGATTAACTGAGCTATTAAGAAATCCCATTGTAGGAGGAAGAGGCACAGCTAAAATCAAATTGTCAGTTTTACGCTGATAATATTCAGCAGTCAATGTGATCTTGTTTTTTAACAATCCTAAGTCTACACCAAAATTTAATTGTTTTGTTTTTTCCCATTCCAGGTCCTGGTTTCCTAAACTTTGAATAGAGGAAGCTGGTCCACCGGTTATATTATTATCAAAAGGATAAGCAGTGCTATTTCCACTTACACCAACTTGCCATGGTGTTGAGCCTAAAACTGTCCCATTCAAACCGGTAATACCGTAACCTGCTCTCACTTTTAACTCGGAGATCTTTTCCATATTTTCCATGAAATGCTCCTGGTCAATTCTCCATCCAACGGAAGCGGATGGGAAATTTGCCCATTTCTTACCGGGCGCCCACACAGAAAGACCATCACGACGAATAGCAGCGCTTAATAAATATTTTCCTTTAAAATCATAAGTCACACGACCCACGTATGATATGATGGCATTTTTAAAAACAAGAGTTTGCGCAGCTATGTTAGTAGCATTGTTTAATGTCTTAAGATCATTAGACGGCTGATTTCCACTTGCATTTTCCTGTTTAATATTTTGCTCCTGTAATTCGTAAACAGCAATTGCATTTATGTGATGATCACCAAAGGATCTGTCGAATGTAAGTTGTTCAGTAAATAATCTTACCGTAGAGATGTTGCGATTATTAGTGATAGTAGCCTGTGTAGCGCTTGATCCTGCTATGGCACCTTTGTCATTGAAAATAGGTTGGAAACGATAGGTCAATCCGTTCGCATAATCAATACCAAAAGTTGAACGGAATTTTAGCCATTTAGTAAAGTTTACTTCCACGAAAGCGGTTCCGAGCACCTTTACAGCTGATCTTTTAGCAGGGTTTTTTAATTCGGCATCTTCCACAGGATTTGTGGGGTCACCACCATCCTTTGTAGCATCAACTCCCCTGTATCCACCATTCGAAGTAGGGTCATACACTGGCATATGCGGCATTATTCTGACCACATTTACTAAGTTAGTTCTGGAGCCTGTTTCATTAGCATCAAAACCCTGATCTCCTGATGCCACATATAAATTCTCACCAAAAGTGAAAACTTTACTGATCACATGATCAGAGTTGATCCGGAAATTATAACGACGAAAATCTGTACTGGGGGTAGTTCCTTCCTGATCCAAAAATCCAGCCGATGCATAAAAACGTGATATTTCATTTCCCCCACTCAAACCAATATGGTGTTGAGTCATATTCCCTTTTTGAAAATATTCTTCTTGCCAGTCAGTATTTGTCTGGCCATATGTTTGAGTCGTTCCCGTATAAATAGGCTCATTAATAGAAGGAGGTAAAAGTCTTGGTACCTGGCTGCCTCTATAAGCAATCGCATATTGTTTAAATTGCTCTGTGTTTAACAGGTCAAGCCTTTCAGTTACTTCCGAGCGACCAAAATATGAATCAAGAGTTACGCTGAACTTATTAGCTCTTCTGCTGCCTTTCTTAGTGGTGATCATAATTACACCACTTGTGGCTCGTGAACCGTAGATGGCAGCTGCAGATGCATCTTTCAACACGTCAACGGTCTCAATATCCCTTGTATCAATAGTAGACAGATTACCTGTTGGGAAACCATCAACTACATATAACGGATCTGAGGCAAAGCTGATAGAACTGATACCCCTGATACGAACGATGGCATCAGTACCGGGACTTCCATTATTGGTAACTGTTACACCCGGAACACGGCCCTGCAATGCCTGAGCAACACTGAGAACGGGGTATTCGTTTATAGTTTTACTATTCACACTGGAAACAGCACCGGTAACATTGGTTCGTCTTTGAGTTCCATAACCTGTAACGACCACTTCATTTTGGGTGATATCTTTTTCCTTCATAGTAACATTAACGGAGTTACCAGTAACCGTAACCTCATTCACTTCATATTCAACATAAGTAATTATAAGCACATCATGATTTGCGGGAAGAGCAATGGAAAATACTCCCTGATCATTGGTAGTAGTTCCTACGCTTGTTCCTTTCACAATAACAGAAGCACCTAACACTGGCTTTTTATCCGGGCCGGTAACTGTTCCAGTGATTGTTTTTTGAGCGAAAGAGGTGAAAACTAAAAAAAGGAAAAATGCAAGAAGGATTGTATGCCTTGTCAGTGCGACAGGCAGTCGGGTTTTTCTTTTCATAATACAAGCAGTTTTAAAATTGGTTTGAAAGATCTAATAAACCGAATTGGAAATTCTTATAACGAATATAAGAGATTTTTAAATAAATGCAACCGATTACATACTTTTTTTAACGCAAACGAGTGTTTGGAAAATGTAACTATCTGTGTATATGGTGTGAACATCTATGCAACCGATTGCAAGAAATGCCACAAAAATTGCATAATTTTCGTAATTATTTTAGTAATTGACAATAACTTATGATAAAAAAATTATGTTCTTTTCAGGATCAGGATGGCAAGAGAAGGAAGTTCTTTTAGGCATTCAAAATGGGCACCTCGTCTTTAATTTCCAGTGCACCTTTATTTTTTGCGAGGGAATAAAATCGATGGATTAATACTTGTATGGACAAATGCCTGCAAAGGCGATTAATAAAACACATAGATAAATTTTTTTTGAAGATGAAAATCAAGTGATGCATCCATACTGCACGAATTGTTCTTCCTGTATATAATACATCATCTATCAGGATCACTTTTTTTTCTTCTATTGAAAAGGAAACGAAAAATACCTGCATAAAAAATAAAGGCTGTCACTTAAAGACAGCCTTTATAAAAAAGTTTTTTTAACCCTTATTTTCTACCGCCACCAATGCAAGCACCAATTTTAATTCCAATATAATTGTTACTTGAAGTTAACCCGGTAACATAATTACCATTTGAATCATAACCTTCAAATGTTGTTTTTGGTACTATATTATACTCAAGACCTATACGGAAATGGCCTGCTTCAAATCCGCCTCTTACCATTCCACCGAATTTAGATCCGCCAGAAATATTCTCACTGTTTGAATTCACTTCAATACCTGCAATTGAAAAAATTCCCGCACCGGCACCGGCAAATGGACGCAATGCATAATTGTTAGTAAAATAATAATCACCTGTAGCTAAATAGGAACCTGCTGCTTTTACTTTTGTATTCATTGCATTTCCCTCTTCATCATAACCACTGAACTTGGCAATAATGGCACCCTCCATACGTAAACCAACGGCAAGATTTGGGATCACTGCATACTTTGGTTCAAAGGCGAATATAATACCTCCTTTGGTACCTGCGCCACCTGGAATAGCATAACCAATGCTAAGATCAACCTTAAAAGGTTTTAAAAGAACAGCATCTTGTGCTTTCGTAGATAAAGAGATAGAGGATGAAAGAATGAAAATGGCTAAAAGGTTTCTCATGTTACGGATTTTTTTTGATGAATAAATAGCTGTGAAAATATAACAGCATATCAATTAATCAAAACGTTACAATCTAAACTTTGATAGGTATTCTCTCGTGGCAACTTTACTATTTCTCATGCATAAAAGGATAGCGATAATCCGTAGGAGGATTGAACGTTTCTTTTATTGTTCTTGCACTGAGCCAGCGATAAAGATTCAAAATACTTCCCGCTTTATCATTTGTGCCGCTGGCTCTTGCGCCGCCAAAGGGTTGCTGCCCAACAACGGCGCCGGTTGGTTTATCATTTATGTAAAAATTACCAGCAGCATTTCTAAGTTTATTTGTAGCAAGTTCTATTGCTGCTTTATCTGTTGCAATGACTGCACCTGTCAACGCATAAGGTGAAGTCGAATTAACAAGATCCAATGTCCGTTCAAACTGGTTGGCATTATATATATATATAGTAAGTACGGGCCCAAAGATCTCTTCGCACATCGTTACATACTTTGGATCTTTTGCTTCAATGATAGTTGGCTGAACAAAATAACCCTGTGTTTTATCACATTTACCTCCTACCCATATTTCAGCATTCTTATCTTTTTTAGCGTTATCAATATATCTTTTAATGTTATCAAAACTTTTTTCATCGATCACAGCATTAATGAAATTGGTAAAGTCCTCAGGACTTCCCATTTTAAAACTCTTTACACCGGCGATCAATTTCTTTTTAACTTCTTCAGCAATGTTTGAAGGAATATATGCTCTTGATGCCGCAGAACATTTTTGCCCCTGGAATTCAAAGGCACCACGAAGCAATGCAGTAACGACAACATCAGGATCGGCAGTTTTATGAGCAATAACAAAATCCTTACCTCCTGTTTCTCCGACAATTCTTGGATATGATTTATATATAGAAGTATTCTTTCCAATTGTCTCCCACATATAATTAAACACTCCGGTTGAACCTGTAAAATGAACACCAGCAAAATTCGGATGACTAAAACAAATATTCCCAAGCACTGGTCCACTAACAAAAACTAAATTGATAACTCCATCAGGTAATCCTGCTTCTTTTAAGATGCGCATGAACATTTGCGCCGAATAAATTTGTGTATGTGCCGGTTTCCAAACAACAACATTACCACACATAGCAGCACTTGTCGGAAGATTACCACCAATAGCTGTAAAATTGAATGGAGTGATAGCTAAAACAAATCCTTCAAGCGGACGATACTCCATCCTATTATGCATACCCGGACTGCTGATTGGTTGTTGTTTATATATCTCGCTTAAGAAATGAACATTGAAACGTAAGAAATCGATCAGCTCACATGCTGCATCTATCTCTGCCTGGAAAGCATTCTTACTTTGACCAAGCATCGTTGTTCCATTCATATAAGAACGATACTTTGTCGCCATCAGGTCAGCGGCTTTCAAAAAAATATTGGCTCTCGTTTCCCAATCCATATTAGCCCAACTTTCTTTTGCGGCTAATGCAGCATCTATTGCTTGTTGTACATGTTTTTCATTACCTTCAGAATAAGTTCCAAGTGTATGAGAAATTTCATGCGGAGGATGAAGTGTTCCTTTTTTATTTGTTCTTACTTCTTTACTACCGATATACATCGGTACATCGATCTGTTCTTTCTTTAATTCTGCTAAAACTTCTTTTAATCTTTTCTTTTCTGCTGAACCGGGAGCATAACTTAGTACTGGTTCATTTGCGGGCATCGGGTAAGAAAAATATCCAAGACTCATATTGAAAATTTGAGTTGCAAAGATAACATTATTGTATATTGAAAAGAAGAATCGCACTTCGAATGAAGTGCGATTCTTCTTAAGGAATTAAATTATATGCTTATTATAATAATTTTCTGAATAATTTTATTCCAGCACAATTACCTTTCTTGTTAAAATCTTTCTTTCATCTGATATAACACGAATAAAATAAACTACGGCATTTTTAATACTAAAGTCAATTTTACTTTGACCATTAATTTTTACTTGTTTTATTATTTGTCCACTCATGTTTATTATTTCCGCATCAATATAATTTATATCCGAGCCTCTAGAATTAATATAAATGGAAAAAATACCATATCCAGGATTAGGATATATTTTAAGCCATGATTCAGGAATTGCTTCACCAACTAATTCTGTCTGAACCGTAGTGCTTGCATTACACTGTCCTACATAATCGCCATGATTTAAATGTGTATCAACAGTACCCTGATCAACGCAAATCGTGTTATTGTTATGGCACATTTTTATTTTATGATCCTCACTATTACCTGCAAAACATCTTACATCCTGGGCAAATATATTTGCGCAATCGCTAAAGACACATCCATTAGCATCCGTTACCGTCACACATAAATTGGCTGTATCCAGTAAACAAACTGTGATAGTGCCAGAGTTAGCATTTGTTATAGATTCTCCTGTTAAAAGCGATCTGTCAATTGTCCATGAATAAGTATATGGCCCGGTGCCATTTTGAACAACGGCAGTTTTAGTTATGCATTGTTCGGAGATCAAGCCAAAATAAGAAGTTGCGTCAGCACCAACAGAAACAGAACCTACACAACATGACTCGATCACAATGTTCATTGTAACAGGTGTAGCACACTGACCGGCATTAGGTGTGAATGAATAAGTTGTAGTCCCTGCAGTTGATGTATTGATAGCAGCGGGTGACCATGTTCCGCTAATACCATTATTAGAAAAACCAGGCAATGCTGGAGCAGTACTATTCTGACAGAGCGGACCAATTTGTGTAAATGTTGGCGTGATCTGTGTGATCTCAATATTCATTGTAACAGATGCAGCATCCTGACCGACAGATGGCGTGAATGTATAAGTTGTAGTACCTGCAGTTGATGTATTGATAGTAACAGGGGACCATGTTCCGTTAATACCATTATTAGAAGTACCAGGCAATACTGGAGCAGTACTGTTCAGGCAGAGTGGACCAATTTGTGTGAACGTTGGTGTGATCTGCGTAGTGATCACAATGTTCATTGTAACAGGTACAGCACACTGACCCGTAGTTGGCGTAAATGTATAAGTTGAAGTACCTGCAGTTGATGTATTGATAGTAGCAGGCAACCATGTTCCGTTAATGCCATTATTAGAACTACCAGGCAATGCTGGAGCAGTGCTATTCTGCGAGAGCGGTCCAATTTGTGTGAACGTTGGTGTGATCTGTGTAGTGATCAGAATGTTCATTGTAACAGAGGTAGCATCCTGACCGGCAGCTGGCGTGAATGTATAAGTTGAAGTACCTGCAGTTGATGTATTGATAACAGCAGGTGACCATGTCCCGTTAATACCATTATTAGAAGTACCAGGCAATGCTGGAGCAGTACTATTCTGACAGAGCGGACCAATTTGTGTGAACGTTGGGGTGATCACTGTAGCCCTGGAAACAATATTGATTAATAAAATAAATGCTACGAGAGTAAATTTAAGTTTCATTGCAGAAGTTTTGGTGGTGATTTATATTTCTCTTCAAAAGAAAACAGTCAACTAAACTTACAACGTGATCACCACATTTCCAAAAATCTGAATATATCCAAAGCTAATATGGGAAAAATACTGAAGTTAAAACGGTGAAATAAAATGACTATATTAATTAAACCGAAAAGCTAAAGCTTTTCAATTTTCAATTCTGTGAATTCAGCTTTCATATCAGGCTTCATTTTTGGCCCATCACCTGGAAAGCCTGCATACACACCAAGTCCGATCTGTATTTCTGAATTCAGCCAATCAACTGAATATTCTCCGATCTTTTTATACTCCTTATCATCTACTGACCTATATAAAGCAATTAATTTATTTCCTTTTTTCTCTAATCGTAACCATCCATTCATATTCTCCGTTTTTTCTGCAAATGTTTTGCTCTTACTTTCAGTAGTTTTTTTAAAAGAAATTTTTGGAGTTGGATTACCACCGGTCCCAATGGTTAAAAAAACATAATTTTCTTTTTGTTCATTTTTATTTCTGACAACGATCCCTGCCT
>JBIOVR010000345.1:0-27118 GCA_044867875.1 Chitinophagaceae bacterium | reverse complement strand
CCGAACTGATCTTCAAAGGGCTTTATGCCATTAGCGAAGTGAATAACCAGTAAGATAAACAGGGAGTTAGGGGTTTTTTTCCGGGACTAAATGCTCAATTTTTCATGTTCAATCTTCAACGAAAACTGTTCAGTTTTAAATCGTCATCAAGGGTTTTTAAATACTTATTAGTTGCTTGCAGCTTACAGCTAATAGCTAACAGCTTTATCAATGCCCAGGATAATTCTCCTTATTCACGTTACGGTCTTGGTGATCTTCAGCCAAGCTCACATATTTATAATCGCGGAATGGGCGGAATAAGTGCAGGATTTTCTGAACCGCCAAGTTCTGGTCTTTCAGATCCACGAAACGGGAAGTCTTATTCCAATATAAATTTTTCAAATCCTGCATCGTATTCCCGTTTTTTTGCAGTCAAAGAATTAAGTTCAAAAAAACTACAATACGGAAGAATGTTACTCGATGTTGGAGTTAACCTCACCAGCCATAGGTTACATGAACCAAATAGTACACAAACTTTTACTTCAACTAATGCCTATTTCTCTTACATGCAAGTAGGTGTTCCCCTTAAAAAGAACTGGGGATTAGTTTTGGGTATAAGACCACTTAGTACTATCGGTTACAGGGTCGACAAGAATGAAAGATTATATGATCCCAATACTGGTCTGCAGATCGATAGCGCAAAAACCCAATTTAGAGGTGATGGAGGTTCTTTTCTTTTAAATACAGGGACTGGGTTTGCTATCGGGAATTTCAGTTTAGGAGTAAACCTGGGTTATTTATTTGGCAAAAAGAATTACGACACTCGCAGGGTATTGCTCAATGATTCGGTCAGTTATAACGCCTCAAATCATCAGTCGAGGTCAAATTTTGGCGGAGTTTTTTTTAATGGAGGAATGCAATACCGGATTGATCTGAGCCCAAACAAGTTGAGATATCTTCAACTAGGCGCATATGGAAATATTGAACGCAAGTTTAAAACACACAATGACTACATTAGGGAAACATGGGTTCTTGTTCCAACGGATGCAAGTGAACTTCGCCTTGATAGTGTATACCAGGAAAATGATGTGAAAGGAGAAATGGTTTATCCTGCAAGTTTTGGGGCTGGCTTTATTATTGAGCAACTGCCCGATGTTAAACAAGGCGGCTGGCTTATCGGGGTAGATATTTTAAATACGAATTGGGATAATTATAGCTACAATGGACAAAAAGATGCAGTAAAAACCAGCAAGCAACTAAGAGTTGGTGCCCAGATGCGTCCACGGTTAAAAGATACTTATAACAGCTTGATGGCATATAGGGCCGGTGCTTTTTTTGGAGATGATTATGTTAATATAAATGATCAAAAACTACCGGTCTGGGGTATATCCGGAGGTATTAGTTTACCTATCGCAAATCTTAAAGATGCATCACGTAGGTTCCGTAATCAATATTCTGTTATTAATATTTCGGCCGAATACATTAGAAGAGGCAACAATGATAACCCGATCAATGAAAACCTGTTCAGGCTTTCATTTGGATTTACTTTAAGTGATCTTTGGTTTGTTAAACACAAATACGAATAGATTTTACCTGTAATTTGAATCATTAATTTTTTTATGTGACCAGCTTCTGCAACTATATTGAACTTTTGTTGCGACGCTCCGTTCATCTTTCTATTCGCTATTCCGCATTACTTGTACTTTTATTTTTTTCTTCCTGCGAAAACGATCCTAAAGAAATTGAAAACTGGACAAAAAGAACAGAGTTAAGGGAAGAAGCAAAAACGATTGAAAGCTATCTCAGCCAATCGGGAGTGATGAAGGCAAAACTAACAGCTCCATTAATGTATCGCTATCAGCGGGACACTGTTTTCACAGAATTTCCAAATACACTGAATGTAGAATTTTATGATGACAGTGTAAGAGTTGAAAGTTGGTTGACGGCTAAATACGGCATCTACTATGATAACCTTAATAAAGTATTCCTTCGTGATAGTGTAGTTGTTATAAATAAGGAAGGCGATACTTTACGAACTCCTGAACTTTGGTGGGATCAGAATATGCAAAAATTTTATACTAATAAGCCTTCCCGGATCGACGGAAAAGATAAACACATTTACTGCAGGGATGGAATTGATGCACCGCAGGATATGAAAGTATTTACTTGTCATTTTCCTACCGGCCCTTTTAATTTAAAAGAAGGGATCACGACTCAATAGTTTTTCCACTTAGCATCAAACATCGAACTTCGAATCTCAAAACATTTTTATGGAATACAGGCGAATGGGTAGATCTGGATTACAGCTTAGCGTACTTTCTTATGGCAGTTGGGTCACATTTCACAAACAGCTTGACGATAACAAGGCTGATGAACTAATGGGGATTGCTTATGATAATGGTGTAAATTTTTTTGATAACGCTGAAGTGTATAGCCGCGGAGAAAGTGAAAAGATCATGGGCCGTGTTTTAAAAAATAAAAAATGGGATCGTACTTCTTATACCGTTAGCAGCAAAGCATTCTGGGGCTGGCATGGTCCTGATAATAAGCCAACACAAAAAGGGTTAAGCAGGAAACATCTTGTTGAAGCATGTCATGAAGCTTTACAAAGAATGCAACTCGATTATCTTGATCTGTATTTCTGTCATCGTCCTGATAAATCCGTACCGATGGAAGAAGTGGTATGGACAATGAACATTTTAATTCAACAAGGAAAGATATTATACTGGGGCACCAGCGAATGGAGTGCACAGGAGATCATGGAAGCACACATGGTAGCAGAGAAGTATCATTTGATCGGTCCTTCGGTTGAACAACCCGAGTATAATTTATTTCACCGGCAAAAAATGGAGAATGATTATTTAAAGATCTTCCGTGATATTGGAATGGGATCAACTATATGGAGCCCATTAGCAAGTGGCCTGCTTACCGGAAAGTATAATAGCGGCATTCCTGAAGATTCCCGTATGGGCATTCCCGGTTTTGAATGGTTAAAAGAAAGAGTGTTGGTAAACGATAAGATCGACAAAGTAAGAAAGTTAAAAACAGTATCAGATAAGCTTGGAACTAATCTCGCAACACTGTCTATTGCCTGGTGCATTGCCAATCCTAATGTAACTACCGCTATTCTCGGCGCAACAAAAAAAGAACAATTGGAACAAAACCTTTCAGCTCTTGATTTGTATCCCAAACTTGATAGTGAGATCATGAAAGAGATAGATTCAATAATGGAGACAAAACCTCATTTGCCGGAACATTAAATAAAAAATCCTCCGGTGTTATTCGGAGGATAATTTTTTTCGAGCTCAATTAACCTTAAAGCATTTCACGGATACGGGATTTCGATTTTGGTTTTTCATCAGGCCCTGGATTAAAACGGGTCCCTGAATTTTCATATAGAATTTTCAATAAAATAAGAAAAGTTGATTGATACGGATTTTACTTTGGTTTTATCAGGATTATGGATTAAGAACTTCTGGACGGTTTTGGACATCGGATATTGGATACAGTAGCCTTACCAATCAACTTCTGGTACAAACATAATCTCCGTTAATGGTTTGCAAAAGAGCAAAAATGCTCCTTTTTTTTACTGTATTTTTTACTGATGGGCTCGTAGATTTACGAGGGGATCAAACTCGATTTGACCCTTCATTACCTATCTTCACTGCTTAAATTATTGATAATGTCATTAAAAAACAGGACTGCTTTTATTACAGGAGCCAGTCGTGGTATTGGTAAAGCGATCGCATTGAAACTTGCTAAAGAAGGTGCTAACATTGTTGTTGCTGCTAAATCAGTTGAAGAGAATCCAAAACTGGGTGGAACAATTTTTTCAGCGGCTAAAGAGATAGAAGATGCAGGTGGCAAAGCATTGGCTGTGCAATGTGACATTCGTTTTGAAGATCAGATACAAGCGGCGATCGATAAATCGGTTGCTCATTTCGGTGGAATTGATATCGTTATTAATAATGCATCTGCGATCTCACTTACGACTACAGAGCAAACAGAACCAAAACGTTTTGATCTGATGCATGACATAAATGTGAGAGGGACTTTTTTGGTAACAAAAGCTTGCATACCTCATTTAAAAAAATCGGCCAATGCACATATACTTACATTATCACCTCCAATAAATTTAGATCCGAAATGGCTGGCAGGTCATGTTGCTTATACCATAACAAAATTCAGCATGAGTATGATGGCAATTGGCTGGGCGGCTGAATTAAAACAATATCGCATTGCATCAAATGCACTTTGGCCACGGACAACTATTGATACGGCTGCAGTAAGAAATTTATTAGGCGGAGAAGTGTTGGCCAAAATGAGCCGTACAACAGATATACTTGCTGATTCCGCATTTTATATTTTAAATAGACCATCAGCAGATTGTACGGGCAATTGCTTTATTGATGAAGATGTAATGGCTAAAGAAGGTATCACAGATCTCTCTCATTATAGTGTAGTACCGGGTGCCAATTTGTACAGAGATCTGTATGTTGATTAAAAAAAACCCGGCTAAAAATTGCCGGGTGCTTTCTCTCATGTGTATAGTGATGAGCCTTAGTTTTGGTCGCGACGACTTGGAAAGCTACGAAAAAATAAGTTTCAAAAAATCATGCTCAAAAGTAATCTGGATAAACTGTGCATTCTACTCGTCATCTTTCTTTTCCGGACGCATCATTGGAAATAAAAGCACATCCTGAATTGAGGGCTGATTCAATAGCAACATACAGATACGGTCAATTCCAAAACCAATACCCGCTGTTGGCGGCATACCATACTCAAGAGCTCTCAAAAAATCATAGTCGATGTACATTGCTTCCTTATCACCGCGTTCCATCAATTTGGTTTGATCTTCAAACCTGTCGCGTTGATCAATAGGATCATTTAATTCGCTGTAAGCATTGGCGATTTCTTTTCCATTTACCATTAATTCAAATCTCTCTACAAACCCTTCTTTAGTTCTGTGTTTTTTTGTGAGCGGACTCATCTCCTTTGGATAATCAATAATAAAAGTTGGCTGCACAAAATGCTTTTCACATTTCTCACTGAAGATCTCATCGATCAGCTTTCCTTTACCCATTGTTTTATCAACATGAACATGCAATTGTTTGCAAACGCTGCGTAAATGCTCTTCACTCATATTGCTGATATCAAAACCTGTATGCTCTTTAATTGCATCAGTCATCGTTACCCTGCGGTAAGGTGCTTTGAAATCGATCTCCTTTCCATCTACAACAGATATAGTAGTTCCATTGACAGCGATGGCTGCTTTTTCAAGAAGTTGTTCCGTTGTTTCCATCATCCATATATAATCTTTGTAGGCGACATAAAATTCAAGTACGGTAAACTCCGGGTTATGTGTTCGGTCCATTCCTTCATTACGAAAGTTGCGGCTGAATTCATATACCCAGTCAAATCCGCCCACGATCAATCTTTTCAAATAAAGTTCATTGGCAATACGCAGATACATTGGTATATCCAATGCATTATGATGTGTGGAAAATGGTCTTGCTGCTGCACCACCTGGAATGCTTTGTAAAACGGGAGTATCAACTTCCAGGGCACCTCGTTCATTTAAGAATTCCCGGATAGCATTCACCAGTTTTGTTCTTTTGGTAAATACTTCTTTCACTTCAGGATTGATTATAAGATCAGCATAGCGCTGACGGTATTTGAATTCAGGATCAGTAACTGCATCAAAAGTTTGGCCTTCCGCTTCTTTAACAATTGGTAAAGGCTTTAATGCTTTTGCAAGAATTGAAAGCTCGTTTACATGAATGGATGTTTCACCTGTTTTTGTTTTAAACACATAACCTTTTACGCCAATAATGTCACCAATATCAGTGCATTTTTTCCAAATGATATCATAAAGAGTTTTGTCTTCACCCGGGCAAATATCATCTCTCTTAATATATAATTGAATACGACCAGATGAATCCTGTATCACGGCAAAATTTGCCTTACCCATGTCACGAACACTCATGATGCGTCCTGCCACACATACATCTTTAAATGTTTCTTTGTTCTCATCATTAAATTGCTGCTTAATATTAGTGGCATTATTATTCACGGGAAATAATTCAGCAGGATAAGGATCGATCCCCATTCCTAAAAGGTCGCCTAATTTCTCCCTGCGTATTTGTTCTTGCTCTGATAAATGAGATGTATTCATTGCCTGATTCTTAAAGTGCGGCAAAGGTACTGGTTAGAGGCAGAAAAGGCAAAAGGTATATACTTGCAATTGCAGGCATATACCTTTTTATTGAGAGTGATTTATAATTTTATTTTAAAAGCAATAGCAGGATAAGAAGTTTGAACAAAAGACTGGTTATGGATCATCCTGGTATCTTCCATTTTTATAAATGTAGTACCTCTCGTTGCTCTTCTTTTGTTTTTTCCTGATGCAATAAAAAGAGGAATGCTTCCTATAGTTGAAAGAACACCAATACCGGCCAAAAGCGCCCCGGTAGCTGCATCATCGAAAGTAGAATTCTTGTTGTCGCCGATCAGAAAGCCAACTCCTATTAACGCAGTGCCACCTCCTAATAATACCCATGCTGCCGTTTTTTGATTTTTGCTTTTTTCTATGTAATGTGTTTTAATGTCTGGAACACTATCATTTGTCTTTTGACAGAAAATGGCCGTCGGCATTGCAACCAGTAAAACGTAAACGAATACTTTTTTCATTGTTATTAATTTAATAGTAGTGATTAATTTCTATTGATATAAAACTCTCCATCAGTGACAGTTTTAAATACATTTCCTCCAATTGGAGGTTCTGTAATAAATTCAAATGTTCCTTTTATATAGCCCTTGTTGATTTCAAGAATAGTAATACTTCCACTGCCATGCACCGGAGACACACATATTATACAGCCATCACCGGCATAATAACTTTCATTGTTGTTCCATATCAAACTTGCATTACGCCATTTTCCGGTTTCAAATGTATATTTAGCTGGATGTATACTAGTGCCTTCGTTGGTTATTACCAGTTTGATTGAGTGTGTCATCCATTCTCCAGATATCCTGATAGTTGGATCATCTCCACCACCAGTACCGGGAATGGGTTCAGGTTTATTGGCCCTTATATTAGTAGTGCATTCAAAAGCGACACCATCAATTTTCCCTTTTAAATAACTTGAAGAAAAATCTTTGGGCTTACTGCAACCAGCAAATAATACCAGCAGGATTGCGAGAAAAACAGAAAACTTTATTTTTTGTTTCATAACATTATTTTTGGTTGAAAACTCTTTTTAAATCCAATTGGCAAATACATGTCTTTAGCCATGGTATATATTGTTATTACCCCAGCTCATTTTTTATAATAGAATTTCAAAATATTTTTGTTGGCAGATAAATTCTTTTTAGGGATAGTTCTAAATAAAACATCCCACCACATAACAGTTACACCAAAACATTTATCTGTGTATTTACAATGATGAGTAATATGGAATTCATGATGGAGTGGAATGAATGCTTTTGTCCATTTTTTATGGAGCAGGTAATGAATATAGCAATAGGCTGCAGAACCCCAGAAAAACCCTGAAAAAAATGTGAAATAATTATTCAGCATGTATGCTATGTAAATAAACACACAAGTAAAAATAAAAAGCAAGATCCTGTGCAATAGCTTTATTTCAAATTGTCCCGGATCGATATGATGATGCTGGTGGATCTGTGATGTGCTTGTTTTCCATTTATCTTTTTTTGGATGCAATAAGAACCGGTGCACATGATATTCAACCCATGTCCATACCAACCAACCGTTTAAGAATAAAAGAAAATGAAAAAGAAAAGGATAACTGCTTTTTAATAGAGTTGAAATTATGATTAATGGGAAGGCAGCAATGATACAGGCAAATATGCTGTACCATTCAAACCAATTTTTTAATAACCGTTTCATGTTTTAGAGATTTATGTATTGCTGTTATGCATTTGCCTGTATTTTTAAAAAATTGAAATGAGAAATTATAGCATCACCCAAACTGTAATGAGGATAATTGATTTGATGCTCGACACAATGTTCTTTAATGATCTTTGTAACAGCCAGGTAATGACAATGACATAGTTTAGGAAAAAGATGATGAGCAAGATGTGTATTCAATCCACCAGTGATCCAATGAAGAGCCGTTGAATTTGTGCTGCAGTCATAAGTGGCGTTCCATTCATGTTGCAAAAATGAATTTTGAATGATCCCATTTTCATCAGGAGCAGTATATTCAGCACCTTCCACACAATGACCTAAGACAACAACTGTCGATAATAAAATGCCAGCTACCATATGATAGATAAGAAAACCAGCAAGCACAGTTGCCAATGGAATATTGATTATCCAGGCAGGAAAGACGATCATGTAAAAAAGATAAAATGATTTGAAGAAAATAAGCTTTGTCCACTCCTGCCATGAATGATTCATATTTTTATAATTACCCATTTGTTTTTGCCTGAACATGTTAATGTCAATAAAGAAGACCCAGAAAATAGAGTAGAACATATATAAGAATGGAACATACCATACCTGGTATTTATGCATCGGTAATTTTTTCTGTTGAGAGCAGACGCGGATAAATGGAATGCTGTCCAATAAAACATCACCGCCCGCCACATTAGTGAATGTGTGATGCTGGATATTGTGCCTGATATTCCAGATATAAGAATTCATCCCCATAAGGTCACCGAAATAAGCGGCAGCCTTATTTAATGATCTGTTTTTAAAAAGAACATTATGAGATGCATCATGAACAATGTTAAAAACTATCATTACTCCTGCGAGACCCATGATCATTACTAATAAGATCGACAGACCTGCATTTAGTCTTTGACTGAGTAAAAGAATATAACTACTCAAATAAAGCCCGATAAGAAAACTTCCTTTTATATAAATACTGCTATCGGCAAAGCGGTTACCACCTTTCTTTTCCATATAGATCTCGACCTTTTTTATGAGTTCTGAAAAGAAATCAGAATCATTTTTTGATTTGAATTTCATACTGCTTGTTTGTGTGTGATTAAATTGTGATTGCTTTTTTCTCCGAAATAAAGCTCAATAGATTTTGTGCTGGCGATCTTATCTGCTTTACCTGTTGTATTAAAAATTCTATCCCACCATGTATTAGTTACGCCAAAACATTTTTCAGTTTGGCCGAAATGATGCTGCATATGAAATTTCTGAAGACAAGGGATCCATTTTGCTGCCCAACGTGTATGTAACAATACATGCATATAACTATATACAGCAAGGCCTGTCGCGATCCCGGCAAAAAGGAATAAATAACTGCTAAGGAAAATACTGCAACATGTAAGAATTATAGCTCCTGAAGAATAAATTATTCTTTTTACATGGGTTGTGAATATGGTACCCGTAACATGATGATGAAAATGAAAGCTTTTATGATATTCCTTTTTTTCTTTTCCATGCATCATGAACCGGTGAATGAAATATTCGATGAATGTCCAGCAGAACAAACCTCCTGCAAAGGCGATCACCTGGAATGTCCAATGTTTGTTTATAAAAAAGAAAAGTGTTGCAGTCAACGGCACTGTTATTACAGCGAAGAACAAAAGGCATATAGTTGCAGGCACTGACTTATTTGCCAGTTTATAATAACTGAGTATGCCTAACAGGTAAAGTATCATATAGCTTTATTTAGTGGTGAATAAAATATTGTGGCTTGTTCTTTTATTTTTTTTGAATCATCTTTTCTTAGATCTGTTATTGGGGAACCGGGTTTTGAAAACAAAAAGCTGATCTTATTTTTTAATCCTTTGATCTTTGAAATTTCGCTGATCACATTTTTATATTCATGGAATAAAACATCTTTGGGATCGTGTGAATAGATATTATGTGTGATACCGTAAATCGGTGTAATGGTTTCTTTGGCATAAGTGCCAAATATGCGGTCATAAATTATCAGTATTCCACCAAGATTTTTATCAATGTATTCAGGATTGCTTGCATGATGTACACGGTGATTGGATGGCGTATTAAATATCAAGTCAAGCAAACCAAGCTTCTTTATTTTTTCTGTGTGTATCAAAAAATTCCAGACAGCTGTTAAAGAGTCAAGTAAAAGGATCATCTCAGGAGTAATGCCAACCAGACCGAGCGGCGCCCAGAAAAGAAAACGATAGAACAGGTGAATGAAATTTATCCGGAAGCCGACAGATAAATTATAATGTAATGATGAATGATGCGCAACATGTGCTGCCCATAACAACCGCGTTTTATGTCCCAACAAATGATATATATAAAGAACAAGATCACACAAAAAAAATGCTATCATCCATAAAAGAAGTGAAGGAGCTGGTTTTATGATCGCTATCGAATAAATCATTGTATACACTATCAGCGCCAATGCTTTCATAAAGAATCCAGTCAGAATTACTAATAAGCCCAGGCAAATGTTTGCTAACATATCTTTTAAACGGTCTCCTTCCCTATGTAAAAAGCTCATCAGTAGTTCGATCAATGTTACTATTACCAGTACCAGCGTTCCTATCGTGTTTATGTTTAGCATTGTTTTTATTTCTTTAGTTGTTAGCTTGTTAATTTTTTAATAGACGAAAATTAAGATGTCAATTCAATAGATACACTGTATAAACGATGATGGATATCTATTTTTGAGCACACACCGTCTGTATAGAAGTATTCATTGTAATTGCCATCAGGAAATTTTATTTTGTAATGATGATCAGCGATCTTTTGAATGTCGATCTGCTGTTGAAAATTATCAGAGTAAACTTTTGTAATATTTACCGGTTCGCTTATATAAACACTCAGCATATTGTAGTGTATAGGATAGTTGTGCAGGGTTTCTGTTTTGGTTCCTTTATACACTGTATAGGTGTTACCATTTGCCCTGATTTTTTTATCAACCTTTACATTGCCATTTAGATTGCGAAAGATCGATGACCATGTCATGATACCTTTATCATATATTGTCTCTTCTTTTGTTTTCACTTTGAAATTGAAAATGAAGCGGGTGTTTACTTCAGATTCCAGGGTGAGAACTGTTCTGCTGCCGGCAATACCATGAGCAAAGTGGATGTTACCCACTACATCTCCGTTTCTTTTAATAGTGTACTCTAATCTTTTTTCCTGTGCATTTGCGATGGTCTTCAGGCTAAACAAACCAAC
The DNA here is from genome assembly GCA_044867875.1 of Chitinophagaceae bacterium. Lineage (GTDB taxonomy): Bacteria > Bacteroidota > Bacteroidia > Chitinophagales > Chitinophagaceae > VBAS01. The sequence goes on along the minus strand of JBIOVR010000345.1, from coordinate 15,996 downwards.
CAGCAGCGATAGAGTTTGTGCTTTCATAAACTGAGTTTTATTTTTTTAGATATGACTATCCCGTTCCCGGCAATTGCTGAGTTTGCGGGATAGTTATTGTATGCTATTTAATGAACTGGATCTGCCTTAGATGCTATAGAATGTTATAACCAAAACTGAGATAGTACATTGCTCCGATGTATGGATTACCGAATCCTGTTTGATAGAATTTGTTTGTGATATTCGTTCCACCAAGTTTTATCATTGATTTTATTTTTGGTAGCCTATAATTTACTTGTGCATCAAGTGTTGTGTAAGCTTTCACTGTTCCATCTGCAAGACCACCACCTTCCCAAAAAAGATCATCTTGCCATCTCAGGTTGATATTAAAACCAATGTTCTTCTTTTTGCCCAAGCCGCTATTGCCAAAGCCGGCGTTGACTCTATATTTTGGCGTGTTAAACCCGGCCTGGAAACCATTTGGAACATTAGTGAGGTTATCGGTATATGCATTCACGAAAGAGAAAAAGTTATTTGCCATTTTATAATCAAAACCAATTCCAACACCCCAGGTGTTCACTTCTGTTTCACTGTTAGTAACAACGGAATACAGTTTATTATTATTTGTTGGTTGTATTAATACAATGCGGCCAAGGAAATTGGTATACTTTCCAAAGTAGGCGTACATATCAATTAATAATTTTTTGTTGATATAGCCTTTATAACCTGCTTCAAACGACCGCATGCTTTCTGGTTTTAATTCTTTATAATTATAGGGAGCAGATGGAATTGGAGGGTTATATACATAGGTAGGAAAAACTTTTGTATTCATAAATTCAGTTACCCAAGGCATGCCACCCAGTAAGGTCACATTGCCAACATTCAATCTTATCCATTGCTGCTGTGTAGTAGGGAACTTGTAAGCAGTTTGATATGAGAAACGAAGATTATGCCCTTCAGCAAGACTTACTAAGGCTGTAACTCTTGGAGTGAATTTACCTGTGAAGTTTTCATTTTTATCATAACGGCCGGAAACTCCTAAGCTAAGTTTATCAGAAAAAAGTTTTTTCGTCATTTGTGCATAAGCTCCCCATTCATTAATTTTTATTGCTTCTGCGGAATCAATAAAAAGGGTTCCTTTTGAATCGAGAATATATTTTTTTACATTACCACCAATGATCACCTCGGCAAATTTTATTTTATCGCTAAGGTTGTATTGCCCTTCGCCCATCCATAACTGAGACTTTTCCAGGAACAATCCTCCTTTTGGAATAGGAACTGTTCTTACTGAATCAAAAAGATGATTGAATTTATCTGAACCTGGAACAGGTCGACCCTGGTCTGCAAATCCCCTTGCCATATTATGTGACGTAATATCACTTCCACCCCCTAACCGTGATTGAATATATGCCTGTGCATACTGAATATACCAACTGCCAGTAGGGTTTAGAGGATTATAACTCGGTTTCCAGGCTTCATTAAAAAATTGAGATGTTATGGTAGCGGTGTATGCTTCACCAGCATCCTCCTGGGTAGTGTATCCGCGTAAAAACCAGTTCTTGTGTTTAAGCTCTAGCTTATATTGACCAATTTTAATATCCTTGAATACATACCGGTTGGTACCTGTATAAACTGTATTTCCTGTTGCCCAATGTCCCGCAAGAATTGCTTCGACACCGCCATTAAATTTATAATGCAATGCGCCATTTAGTTTTATATTTTTTGTTTTTGGATCAATAACATCAATTTCATTATAACCAGTTCTTGAAACAGGCGTGGGGTTTGTCATTGAATTATATAATTGAAGAATTGCACCTTGTTGAGGACTTCCGGCAGGATAAAGACCAGCGATGGCACCTACAAATTGCCGAACATCGATTGATGTTTCATCTCCATAAACATTTACCCCGTCATAATTTGGATCTGTTTGTCTTGACCCGGGAACTATTTTACCTGAACTGCCACTTCTCAGATAATTCGTAGTATCATTAGCAAGCCAATCATTTGCCTGTGTATATTGAGCACCGACCTTAAAAGCAATCTTGTCGTTGAAATTTTTTGCCCAACGTAAAGTGTAATCATAGTAGCCACCGATCTTACCGCGTTGTGTTTTACCAACATCAGTAATACCGTTTTTTACCAATAAAGAGAGACCAGGGCTTTTAAATGGATTCTTACTGTTCATAATAATTGTTCCATTCATGCCACCTGGTCCATAAAGAGCCGAAGATGCACCCGGAAGTATTTCAATACTTTCAAGATCCAGATCAGAAAGACCAACAAAATTTCCAACGAATAAATTCAAACCCGGGGCTTGATTGTCCATGCCATCCATTATTTGATTTACTCTTGAGCTGCCGCTACCATTGAATCCCCTGGTGCTGTAGGTTTTGAATGTCATGCTCGATACAGTAACATCAAGTCCTTTTTTTGCAAGCACGGCTCCGTAAGGATCAGATGGGGAGTTATTAAAATCCTTTTTTGTAACAGTTTCATAAGAAACAGGAGCATTAATGAGTTTACCTTTCAATCTTGAATCCCCGCTGGCTCCAATGATCACCTCACCAAGTGTTTTTTCATTTATTACTAAAGTAACTGCAACTTCATCAGAGTTAGCTACTGACACTTCTTTTTCATCGTATTCAACCGAAGTGATCAATAATATTACAGGAAGAGAGTCTACTTGTAAGCTAAATTTTCCCATGGCATCCGTTTGGGTTGCTTTTTTACCATTTTTTACTTTAACTGTTGCGTATTGTACCGCTTCATTTTTTTCATTTGTTACTTTTCCGGTGACCGTTGCAGTTTGGGTCTGGGAAAAAATAACCTGGCCAAACATGCAGAACAACATTGTTGTCAGAATTATTTTTTTCATGATCGGTGGTTTTTGGTTCATATAATTTTGTTTTATAATAATTATTTTAAATTGTTTTTTTGCTGTTCGATGTAATTCAGTTTTCACAAATGGTCATCATGAAAAAGTAGGGGTCTATTGATGTGTCATGTTCAGCCTTCATAGGGTTAGGGCCGATATTTATGTAGAGAAAATTCTTTCCGCTAAGTACATGCCATAAAAAAGAGTGGCATTTAGGATAAAAGCTACTAAGAATTTCCGGAAACATTTCATAAATGATACCGTTCCAACAGGCTTTTTCTAACTCTTCAATTGTTGAATTTGTTTTACCATTAATGTTCTCTTTAGTATCTGTGAGCTGCCTGTTTGCTAAACTTGTGGCGGTAAAAAAAAGGATCTCGTGGTGAGTGTTTGTTGTTTTCATACTATTTTATTTTTTCATAATGCCAAGCTACTACCACGAACAGGCCGTTTATAATTGAATTTTGCATTAACGTTTCCCTAATTTGCAGAAATTGCAAATGATTGATCAGGATTATCAATGGAATTAATTTTATTCCCCAAAAGGGGTAGAAAACCAAAGTAGCATCAAGATTTGCAACTAAATATTGACTACTCTATGTTTTTAAACAGAAATCCCCTAACTTAAAACCTTAAGTAAAGCATTTGCACTACCAGAACCACCAATTACAAAACAAGAATGCCCGACTACCAATCACAGGAATTCCTGTTCCAGAGAATTAAGGAACTTTTACCACCCCATGCCTCTTTAGTGGATTCAGTAGCCAACATATTACATGTAAGCAGTGACAGCGCCTATCGTCGTATTCGTGGCGAAACCCCGCTTGTGCTTGATGAAGCGAGAGAGCTTTGCCAGCATTATAAAATATCACTTGATCACTTATTAAATGTAAAAAGCGGCGCCACACTTTTTCATGATATTCGGGTTGATCTGAAAAACTACAGCTACGAAAAATACCTGGACGATATAATAAAGCAGGTGCAATACGCCAATAGCTTTATTCAAAAGGAGATCATATACCTGAACAAAGACATGCCCATATTTCATATTTTTTATTACAAACCGCTTGTTGCATTTCGTTATTTTTTTTGGATGAAAACAATTATTCGTCATCCGGACTTTGTAGAAAAAAACTTCAGTTTTGATTGTTTGCCGCCTGAAGTTGAAAAGTTAAGTACAGAGGTTGTGATGAACTATTGTAAAGTCCCCTCTGTAGAAATATGGAATACAGAAAGCATCAATGCAGTGATCGCACAAATAGAATTTTCCAAGGATTCCGGCTTTTTTAATTCCTCCCAGGATATTAAGATGGTGTATGAAGCGCTGAGTGAAACATTCGATCACCTGAAATCACAGGCGGAATACGGATCTAAATTTATGCCCGACGAAAACCCGGAGATCAAAAAAAAGAATTTCAAATTTTTTTACAACAGGATAGCGTTGGGTGATAATACTATTCTTGTGGTAACGGAAAAGATCAAAACTGTGTTCTTTAATTATAGTGGGTTAAATTATATGAGCACAAGAGACGAGGTTTTTTGTGATGCCTGCCACAATGATCTGCAAAACCTGATGAAAAAATCAACACTGATAAGTGAGACTGGCGAAAAGCAGCGTAATGTTTTTTTTAGTATCCTGATGAATAAGATAAAAGATAGAAAAAAGAATTTATGATAATAAACGCAGCAGCTATGGACATCAATCAAATCCAGCAACAACTCTTTCAAATTATTAAAAACAAAATTCCAGCTGACCTTTCGGTAGCCGATGAGGTTGGAAAGCTTTTGAATATAAGCAGCGACAGCGCCTATCGGCGCATGCGGAGTGAAAAGCAAATTACTTTTGAAGAAGCATATATCCTGGCAAATCATTTTAAAATTTCATTGGATCAGTTAATGAGTATTAATACCGGGGGGATGTTATTCCAGGGAAATATTGTTAATGAGAAAACCTATGGTTTTGATCAATACCTGACAGGTATGCTTCATACAATGGCGTATTTCACCAGTTTTAAAAATAAGGAACTGTATTATTCCTGTAAAGACATGCCTCTCTTTCACCATTTTTATGTAAGAGAGTTTGCTGCTTTTAAATGGTTCTTCTGGCTCAAAACATACCTCCAGTTTCCGGGCTTTGCTAAAAGAAAATTTAAGTTTTCTGATTATCCGGACGAATTATTTAAACTGGATCAGCAGGTATTGGGAATGTACAACCAGTTATCAAGCCGGGAAATATGGAATATTGAAAGCATGAGTATTATTTTGCGGCAAATACAGTTTTACCGTGATGCTGATGTGTTTGAATCAGATGGGGATGCCTTAAAAATATATGTCTCATTGGAGAAAATATGGGATCACCTGGAAAAGCAGGCGGCGCTTGGTTATAAGTTTAGGATTGATGACCCGGAGCAAAAGCCATTAGGGGAATATAAAATGTATTTTAACGAAGTACTACTGGGTGATAATTCAATTCTTGCCGTTACGGATAATATGAAAATGGCTTTTATGACCCATACCACTTTTAACTTTATGTCGACCAGGGATGTGGCTTTTACTGAGAATATGTACAATCACATGCAAACACAAATGAAGCGTTCCACCCTTATTAGCGAAGTGAGTGAAAAGGAAAGATCCCGCTTTTTCAGGATTATCCGCGAAAGAATTCAAAAACGGAAGGAAGCATTGGAGGTTTAATGTTATAGTTTTCAAAAGAAGCCGGACTCTCTTTTACCGGCAAAGTTTTTAGAGTACTTTTGAGTAACTATGAAACAATTCTTACTCATCTTACTGTCGGTTAGCCTTGCTGCTACAGTTAACTCTCAATCAATTTTAGACAAAGTAAAAAAGAAACTCAACACAAATTCCGGTCTTACCGAAGAAGAGGCGGGAAGAGGTGTGAAGGAAGCATTGAATAATGGGATTGGCTCTGCAGTTTCTTTTCTTAATAAGCCTGATGCTTTTTTTAAAAATGAGCTTTACAAAGTTTTGTTGCCTCCTGATGCAAAAAAAATGGAAAAAACTTTGCGTGATATGGGAATGGGCAAAATGTGTGATGATGCTATTGAAGCGATCAATCGCGGAGCTGAAGATGCAGTAGGATATGCTACGCCGATTTTTGTTGATGCCATTAAACAAATGACAGTAACCGATGCGTTGAAACTGGTAACAGGTGGCAAGAATTCTATTACGGAGTTTTTTCGTTCAAAGACTTCCGCAAAATTGAAAGAGGCATTTATGCCCGTGATAAATAAATCACTTGAAAAAACAAATGCTACAAAATATTATGGTGATGCAGTGACCCGCTATAATAAGATTCCTTTAGTAAAAAAGATGAATCCTGATATGGCAGACTATGTTGCTGATAGAACTTTATTTGCTTTGTTTGACAGGATCGCAGTAGAAGAAGTAAATATCCGCAGCAACCCCGCAGCAAGAACATCTGATCTGTTGAAGAAAGTATTTGCGACTAAATAAAATATTAGCGTATTTGATTTTAAAAAGAACACCGGTTAATCTTCCGGTGTTTTTTTTATTTTCAGTTTACTTCCTGTTCTTTTTCTCTCTTCCCATATTACCCACTAATAGTTTTATATGAAAACCTATTGGTGATTGGATTGAATTGATATTAGCAAAGACTCCGGCACCGAGTCCCATGAAAGAAGAAAAGGCCCAGTTGACATCTGTCTGCATCATAAAACCAACGGCAGATTTCTTTTCTTTTGTTGAAGTATAATTAGATGAGTTGGAAGCGGCAATAATCAGAAAGCTACTGGTAACCTCGGAATGCTGAAAACTAACTTTTTCGCCACTAACATAGGATAGACCAGCTTCTGTTGTTGCCCATGTGTTTCTGCCCAATTTAAAGTATCTGCCTGCAGTAAGACTAACAATTTTCATATTTGCCTGGACTGTATAAGTGAAGGGGATAAATAGTATATACCCAGTTTCAGGCTCGTAATCTGAGGGCAAATTTTTAGGGTCCATATCAAATTCATGGTACGATAATGTAGCACTCCATTTATTTTTAAAAATGGTTTGGATGCCGAGGTCATAGGAAGCAGCTTCATGAGCACCTCCGCCTGCACCTGCTTGCAGGTAGAGCTTATTCATTGTTTTTGTTTGACCGGAAGCCGTAATTATAAAAGCTAAAGACATAATGGAGAGGAAGGTCCGGTTGATCAGTGTTTTGTTTGTGCGGTTCATAATCTTAGGTTTTAGTTTGTTTAAATTTTATTGATAACTCAAACCTACTCTCCCGGTAAGGCTATTTATAATTGAATTTTGCACTAGGAGTTTAAGGATTTGCAGTTTTTGCAACTCAGATATCCCGATTGTAATTGCTTATTATACTCCTATCGACCGTCAGAATATTTCGTATTGTAAATTATAGGTGTATGTTGTTTGGAAAACGGCAAAAAAACTGGCCGTTTTCCAAACAGAAAAAAAATCTGATGGAAAGATTGGTACTTAATAAGCGTTAACTTCCCACCTGCTGTATTATCAAATTACTTAATGATAATTTTTTTCTGATACTGACCGGTTTTAGTTTGCAGATACAGGCTATATATTCCTGCTGGAAAATTGCTGGTTTCCAGCTCAATTCTTTGCTGTAAACTTTTTTCAACGACGCCTTCATAAATAGTTTTTATATGGCTCCCTTTCATATCATAAAGACGCAGATTTACTTTTCCCGTTTCTGATGTTTTAAAAAGGACGGAGGTACGACTTGAAGAGGGATTAGGAAACACAGTGATAAAATCATTGTCTGAAAATATTTGAGCTTTTTCACTTGATGATGTATTTGTTCCAAATTTTGTAAGAGCTTCCTCATTAAAATCTCCAAGGTTACCACCTTTTTCAATAATACTGGCGGCTGCATTGCGATCTACGCAAAGGCTTTTTCCATTAAAGCGAACAATGACCTTATCTTCTTTTTTGTTTTTATTACCACAAATAAATGGAGGTAATGCTTCGAATAACGCCTTGGCAACATCGTAAAGCTTTGCACCTCTGTAATTAGTCAAAATAGTTATCGTCATTTTTCTGTCGGGCTGGTAAAACATAACCGACCGATAGCCGGGAGCATTACCATCATGGCCGATAAAAACATCAGTTGAACTGATTCTTGTTGTTCTGAAAACTCCATAGCCAAGAAAATCACCGTCCTGGTCCGGAGTAGATGAAATGGAGTTGATCATTTTATCCAATGTTGATTGACTTGTGGCTCTGCCACCAAAAAGTGAATTACCCCATTCGGCCATGTCGGCTATATTACTAATAAGACCACCGCTCGCAGATTCAAGAGTGCTAATAGCAGTAAAAGGGAAAGCTGAAATATTTGTAACTGCATCGGGAAAGGTTGGTTGACCTGTAAATGAAAAAATCGGATTGAAAGGACTGATATTATCATGTGGTGAAGCTAAAACAGTACCCGGCCATTGTGATTCCCTTGCATCGAAGTAGATCGAGTTTAGTTGCAGTGGGGTAAAAAATCGCTGCCGGAAATGTTGTTCTAATGGTAAGCCCGTTGCAATCTCGACAATGATTCCAAGTACTGGATAATTTGTATTTGAATATTTACGGACCGCACCTGGCGCATCAACCTGGTGAACAAAAGTCAGCATTTCAAAAACGGTCCATTGGTGAGTTGGCTGAAAAGCAACCGCGATCTGCAGCTGTTGTTCATCAGAATAACTGGAATATCCACTTTCATGTGCCAGTAACTGGTCAATAGTAACAGCGCTATTCAATTCTGGATTTACTGCGTTCAAAAAAGGAATGAACTTACTAAGAGGATCCTGAAGACTGAAGACTCCTTCTTTTGCTAATTCAAGCACCAAAGCCGCAGTAAAGGTTTTGGTAACACTATACATACGTGAAAGTGTGGCAGTTTCCAAAATAGTGCCTCCCGCCAGCAAGTTGTTATCAGCATCTACGTTACGGGCTGCATGCCCGGTTGCGCCTTGCCAGAATGCAAGTCCATCTACTTTTATTGATGCAGACATTCCACCTACATATGGATTGGCCGGGTTGTTTTGAAAACTATCAATTACATGTTGAAGACAGCTGGTTGTTTGAGGAGAAAAGCCTTGTGAAAATGAGAGAGCAGGTATTGTAACAATTAAAATTAACTGTAGATACCATTGTCTTTTTTGAATGGAAAAAGAAGGTCTCATAATGTTTGATTTTAGGTTTGTTAAAAAAATTCATTTTTGTTTTATGCATCTGTATTGAACAAATTAGCTCCCAGATGTTGCCACGACAATGCCTGATTTATACTTGAATGTTTTCGATTGACGGTTTAATTTGTTACCTTAAGAACCGAGCACCTGGCTTTCAAAAACTTCTATTAATCCTGTTGTTTGCCAATTTTTATGAAACTGTCAATCGATATAGCCTAAATACCAATCAGGGGGATTATAAAAGATTGACGTATGGTAGATTTAGTAAACGTTACAGGAGGTATTTTGAGCATCCTGCAGAATAGAGTGATCAGCATTCGAAAAACCCGAGACTGCAAAAGTTATTTTGTTATTTATGAAACAGAGTAGTTCAATTTTTAATAAGATCAGCCCCTACTGGAAATGTCAGCTTTTGGGCTGGTCGATCTTTATGTTAGTTGTATACATATTTGATATCCTGGCATACAAAGAAGGGTTTATTGAATTCTTCCCATTTGCTATTTCTATTTTAATATTCGGTTTGTTAGCTTCCCATTTAATGAAGATCGTGATAAAACGCTTGAGAATATTTGAAAGAAGATTTGCGTCACAGGCTATCAGTTTATCAGCATTAAGCATTCTGTTCTCATTTCTTGGAACCGCCTTATGGATGTTAATTATGATCAAAGCTGGTTTTTGGGGGATTGAAGGAAAAGATGACTCGGAGAAGGTTTCAGATTTTTTTAACGAGCTTAGTTTTAATGTGTTCCCGGTTCTTTCGACACTTTGCGGTTGGTTGCTTATATATTTCTTGTTTCATTATGTAAAGGGGGTTAGAAAAGAAGAGCAATTGAAAATACAGTATCAGTTGCAGATGACGGAACTCGAAGCAAAGGCTTTAAGGGCACAGATGAACCCCCATTTTGTTTTCAACTGTCTAAACTCCATTAAGGCATTGATACAGGATGATCAGAAACAAAAGTCAGTTACATACCTCACTATTTTTTCAAAGCTCATCCGTACACTTTTTAATAATGCAGATAAAAAGGAGATCACCTTGTATGATGAAATAGAAACGTGCAAGCTATACATACAACTGGAATCAATTCGGTTTGACCCTAAATTTTCTTACACTGTAAATGTGGACGAAACAATTGATTTAAAGTCTTTATTTGTTCCGGCATTGATCATTCAGCCTTTTATTGAGAATGCTATCTGGCACGGCATAATACCAAAAGATACAGGCGGAAATGTATCGCTAAGTGTAACACGTAATAATGGTAAGATTGAAATTACAGTGGATGATAATGGTATCGGTCGTGAAGCATCAATGCAAAACAAAGCCAAAAGTAATATTAGCCATCTAAGCAAAGGTGTGAACCTGACGCAGACACGACTTGAATTGGATAATTTAATGCAACGGCGGAAGGCGGAATTGGAAATAGTAGATAAAACAGAAGGGGTCGGGAAAGCAAATGGAACCACGGTTATCATTCGGATGCCACAAGAAACATAGCTATTTGAAATTTCCTGTTATTATGCTAACTGTTCCATATAAATCAAATAGCCTAAAGTTAAAAAGATATCGAAAATTGTAATTTAAGAACGATTCAATATGATTCATTCAATTATAATAGATGATGAGCAGCATTGCATTCGAGCTCTTCTAAATGATTTACAAAAAAACTGCCCTTCTGTGGAAATTATTGAAGCCTGTAACTCAGCCAAAGAGGGAATGCTGGCTATCAAACGGCATAACCCGGATTTAATTTTTCTGGATGTAGAAATGCCCTGGATGAACGGCTTTGAAATGCTTGAGCTTTTAGGAGATATAAAATTTTCTATCATTTTTACTACAGCACATGATGAATTTGCAGCTAAGGCTTTTCGTATCAGTGCAGTTGATTATTTACTCAAGCCTATTGATGCAAACGATTTGAAAGTGGCTGTACAAAAAGTAGAAAAGAAAATGGATGAAGGCAGCAATATTCAGCATATTCATAACCTGCTCCGCAATATGAAGCAACCTTCTTCAAATCAAAAAATAGCATTACCGCAACGGGAAGGTTATGAGTTTGTAGATGTATCGTCAATTATTTATTGTAGCGCTGAAGGCGCTTATACAAAAGTGCTGATGACGGATAAAAAATCTATGCTTATTTCAAGAACACTCGGTGATGTAGAAGAGCTGTTGCCACCCGAACTGTTCCAGCGGATTCATCATTCCTCACTAGTTAATGTTGAATTTATTTCCCAGTTCCTGCGTACTGATGGCGGTTATGTTGTTTTAAAAAATGGTGAAAAGCTATCAGTAAGTAAGGCAAAAAAAGAAATGCTGATGGCAAGACTGGGATTAAGATAAAAAATAGGTATGAATAAACTGAAATTTCATAAAGACAACGGTACCGGGTTTTATAAGGACCTGAAAGCAGAGTTGGACAATTATTTTATTGCTGCCAACACAGGCCGGGAAGGCAATCATGTCATGCGGTTTAAAATATTTATGTATTTCAGTCTTGATATTTTGTTTTATACCCTGATGATAAATAGTGAATCGCTTATCGCATTTTATGTTTTCTACATGCTGATGGGCCTCATGATTTTGCTTACAGCATTTAACATCTCACATGATGCGGCGCATGGTGTAGCGGTGAAAAGTAAATTCTGGAATCATATTCTCTTTCAACTCAGTTTTCAGCTACAGGGCAATAATGCTTATGTGTGGGGGAAAAACCATAATGAATCACATCATTTATATACCAATATTGAGGGCAGCGATATAGATGTATTGAACAACCCGCTGGTGAGAATGACTGATTCACAACCACTGAAGTGGTTTCATCGTTACCAATATTTGTATATGCCGGTGCTTTACCTGCTATATTCCCTTAACTGGTTTTTATTCCGCGAAACGCTGATGGCATTTAATTACTCCAGCCGTACTATAAAAATTACAATGCCTCAAATAGAAATAGCAAAACTTGTTTTCTTTAAGATCGTTTATGTTGGTTATATGATTGTGTTGCCAGCTATGTTATTGCCATTTGGCCGGGGACCTGTTTTACTGGCATTTGTATTGAATCATTTTATGGTTTCAATAATATTTGTAGGCGTACTTGGCGTATCACATTTATCAGACTATGTGCATCATCCCAAACCGGATGGCGAAGGCAACCTGAATATGAGCTGGCCTAAGCTACAAATGCTCACCTCGGTGGATTATAATTCCGGGAGTGTGTTTTTTAACTGGACACTAGGAGGCTTCAATGCTCATGCAATGCATCACCTGTTACCGAATATCAGCCATGTGCATTATTTAAAAATACTCCCCATCTTCCGTGAGGTATGTAAAAAGCATGGTATTATCTATATGGAAATGCCATATCATAAAGCACTCGCCTCTCATTTCCGGTTTTTAAAAATGATGGGCCGATCAGCAGAACCAAAACCATTGGCATTTGAAAGACCGGCATATTAATATTACTGAAGATAGCAAGCTGATGAAGCTGGTGTATAAGGAGGTGGAAGATCATTTGAAGATCGATCATCGTTCAACTGTATTGTTATTGGTAGTAAAGTTTATATTTTATTTAGCCTCGGTTTGTTTTTTCTATACGCTTATCTATACTACGACTAATCCTGTTTTATTAGTTGCCGTGTATGTGTTTTATGGACTTAGTGCTGTATTGTTTGGATTTAATTATGCTCACGATTTTTCACATAATACTGTTTTTAAAAACAGGCAACTGAACAAAGCCGGTTTTGTTTTTATTTATACTTTACTTGGGGCACATGCCGAAGCATGGAAGTATCGCCACATTCATTCGCATCATTATGCTCCGAATGTAAAAGACTATGATTCCGATTTGCAAATTACCAGTCTTATTCGTGTAGAACCCAATAGTGAATGGAACTGGTATCATAAATTCCAGCACTGGTATGCACCATTGGCTTATATGACATATTCTTTGTACTGGATATTTATCAAAGACTTTGTGATTTATTTTTCTGGCGAAAGTTCACCGGAAAGGAAAACAGTGGCGTATCATGTCTCTTTCTGGTTGCAAAAAATTGTTTATTTCAGTTATCTGCTGCTGCTGCCATTATTATTCAGTGGCTTTGCGTGGTATATAGTTGTAGTGGCTTTTTTGTTGATGCATTTTGTTCAATCACTTTTCCTGCTATTTACTTTTTTTATGACGCATCATGTGGAAGCCACCCAATATTTTTCGGCCGATGAAGAAGGTTATATCCATGCTTCCTGGTTTATGAACCAGGTAAAAAGCTCGAATGATTTCTATCCGTTCAGTAAAGCCGCAAATTTTATTTTCGGTGGATTTAATAATCATGTGGCACATCATTTATTTCCGCATATCCATCATGTGCATTACCCGGAATTAAATAAAATTTTATACAGAGTTTTGCAGGAAAATAATATACAACCCAACGTGACAGGGTTTTTTAGCGGTATTGCTTCTCATTTAACACACTTAAAAAATCTAAGTTGTAAGCCAGTTGCAACATAGAATAGGTCGTCCACTAACCGGCAAGCAACACCTGCCATGCTTCTTTTACTTTTCCTTCGGCCAGCAATTTTTTTGCATAAGCATGCAATTCTTTTTCCATATCATCAGGATTCAAACTGTAGTATTGAATGATGTTTTTAAGATGAGTATCGTCAAACGAAGGCTCAATGATCGGCATTTCTCTTACATTGGCCAAATGCCCGAGATCATTTCCGGTGAGTATATCACTGTTGCGAATGCTTTCAGGTAAGGCGTCGACTCCAATTCCTAATTCAGTATTAGGTTTAGGAACCATAAAAAGATTTGATTCATTCACTTTACAATACCAATCACCACCGAGTCTTGCTATATGATGAATTTTTTGTTGATCAATTTTTTTATTCTCATCAAGTAAAGAATCATCAATATGCATTCTCATCACTTCACATATCACAAGATTGCCTGCACCACCTTCAGTGCCCAACGGTTTTACTTCAAGCACTTTGCATTCCATCTTTACTTTGCTTTCTTTTACCATCGGTGGTTTAATCAATGTAGCAGGCTCAGCAGTAAACCCGGCTTTTTGAAATTCATTCATTTCTTTTGGATACTCGCAGCTTGCCAATGATACCTGGTGAACCATTTCATAAGTAACAATGTTTATCACAACTTCCGGCACCTCGATTACATTTTCAAGTGTATGCTTGGTCGTATTATCTCTTACTCTGCGTGAAGGAGAAAAAATAACGATTGGCGGGTTGGAAGAAAACAAATTGAAAAAACTAAAGGGGCTAAGATTAATATTCCCGGCCTTATCAATTGTAGAAGCAAAGCAAACAGGCCTTGGCGCCACAACATGTTGCAGGTAATATTGTTTTTCCGCTGTTTTTAAACCTTTCAGGTCGAGGATCATAGATCAAATTAGAAAACAAATATCCGTAAAGATGGAATCCAAAACCTGGAAACGGGTAGAATCCTTTTAACCCGCCTGTTTACCATTTATAAATTCTTTTGGAGCTATGTAACTAAAATTGTCCCATCTTCGTTATACGAAAGACTTCGTTTAAAAATTGAAAAACAATAAAACCAATTTGTCATGAGAAAGAATCTTTTTTTAATGCTGACAATAACAGCATTTAGCTTTTCACTGCAGGCACAAAAGAACGATAAGTATGACGACAAGGATAGAATTGAAGGAAGCGGCAATGTGATCACCAAAGATATTTCCGTAAGGTCTTTTGATGAACTGGATGCCAGTGGCGTTTTTAATCTTCAATTATCACAAGGTGATAAAGAAACATTAAGAATAGAAGCTGACGATAACCTGATGGACCTGTTCATTATTGAAAATGAGGGATCAACGCTTAAGATCAAAATGAAAAAGAATTCAAACTTCAACAGCAAAAAGCAATTGAAAGTTTATATCACTTTCAAAAATTTAAAAAGTATGAACCTCGGTATGGTTGGCGGTACCTCATCAGATGACAAATTGAAGTTTACTGATTTGAAATTAAAAAATCAAAGTGTGGGTTCAGTAAGTCTCAATATGACATTACAAACACTTAACATGGAAAATCAAAGCGTTGGTTCAGTAAAACTTGAAGGTAGCGCTGAAAATGCTGTAGTAAAGAATAATAGCGTTGGTAGTATCAATGCAGGAAATTTTGTTGTACAAAAAATGGATATTGAAAATAATGGCGTTGGCTCTGCGACGGTCAATGCTGAAAAAGAATTAAAATATTCAGATTCTTTTCTTGGTAAAGTGAGTAACCGGGGAAATGCAACAGTGAAAAAGAAAAATAAAGTGGTGATATAAGAGAAGGTCGAAAGTCCAGGCGGAAATCGAAATGAAACAACTTCGGTTTCCGCTTTTTTATTTTTTATTTTTCAAAATACTCCAATCGGTTTCTTCGGCAACCACTGTATTACTCAGCTTACCAAGCCCGTGAATTTCCATATCAACCACATCATTTGGTTGCAACCATTGTTCAGTATAATTCGGATCATTAAGTTTCCCAGTGCCATTCAATTCCAAAAAACAACCTGTACCGACTGTTCCGCTTCCGATCACATCACCCGGAAAAAGATCAACGCCATATGAAGCTCTCTCAATGATCTCGGCAAAGGTCCAATCCATATCAGAAAGATTTCCTTCGCTTACTTGAGCACCATTTACCCAACATTTCATAGAAAGATTCCAGCTTTTACCAACATGATTTTCTTTGCAAGGCACAGCAAATGCTTCCAACTCTTCTAATGTCACTAACCAGGGTCCGATGGCAGTAGAAAAATCTTTTCCCTTTGCCGGTCCAAGATTTAATAACATTTCTTCCATCTGTAATTTTCTTGCACTCAGATCATTCATGATCATCAGGCCACCGATATATTCATCCGCATCTTCTGCTTTTATATTTCTTCCGTGTTTACAAACAACGATCGCTGCTTCCAGTTCAAAATCCAATTTTTCAAAATGATC
>JBIOVR010000344.1:0-12252 GCA_044867875.1 Chitinophagaceae bacterium | reverse complement strand
AAACTTTTATTTTCATGTTCAGTACCAGCAATTGCCTTATTCAGGTTGTCAACATAAGCCTGGTGATGTTTACCATGATGTATCTGCATGGTCGTTGTGTCAATATGTGGTTCCAATGCATCATGTGCATATGGAAGCGGAGCTAATGTAAATGCCATACGATTAAATTTATCTTGTGATTTAATGTTTTACCGGGTAACAAATTTACGATTGAAACAATGATGCCAAACAAATTCATTTTTCGAGATATGGAATAAAATTTTACCTTCTTTTGATTTTTAATGTAACTTTCTTCGCTGTTATTTAACCACAGAAAATATGGGAAACGATTCTCGCCGGAAATTTATTAAAGGCATTGCAGGTACCGCTCTTGCCGCTTCAGTTCCGCAAATAATTCACGCATCGGGGATTGAAAGAAAAGAGGAATTAAAACTCCGTGATTATTACAGCGCCAATGATAATATCCAGGTTGCATTAATTGGCGCCGGTGGCATGGGAACCGGTGATGCACAAACGGCTAAAACAGTACCGGGAGTTAAGATCATTGCGGCTTGTGATCTTTTTGATCCAAGATTAGAGGAGGCAAAAAAGAATTTTGGCACTGATATTTTTGTTACAAGAGATTATAAAGAGATTTTAGCAAGAAAGGATATTGATGCAGTTATTATCGGTACTCCCGATCATTGGCATAAAGAAATTGCAGTGGATGCACTTAATAGTGGCAAACACGTTTACTGCGAAAAACCAATGGTGCAGCAGATAAACGAAGGACATGCTGTTGTTGATGCGCAAAAGAAAAGTGGTAAGGTATTGCAGGTTGGCAGCCAGGGATTGAGTTCTGTTGGAAATGAAAAAGCAAAAGAATTATTTGAAGCAGGAGCGATCGGCCAACTGAATTATGTAGAAGGTTTTTGGGCACGTAATACACCCGGTGGTGCATGGCAATATAATTTGCCGGAAGATGCTTCAGAGAAAAATGTTGACTGGAAAAGATTTTTAAAAGATAAACCGCAAGTGCCTTATGATCCGAAGCGATTTTTCCGCTGGCGTTGTTTCAAAGATTATGGAACTGGTGTATGTGGTGACCTGTTTGTTCATTTGATCTCCAGTTTACATTATATCATTAGCTCAACGGGACCGACAAGGATTATGTCAACCGGTGGACTTCGTTATTGGAAAGATGGTCGTGATGTTCCGGATATTATGCTTGGCATGTTTGACTATCCGCAAACGGAGAAACACCCTGCATTTAATTTATCATTGCGGGTAAATTTTGTTGACAGCAATCCAAATGGATCATATTTCAGAATGGTAGGCAATGAAGGTTCAATGCTTGTTGAATGGGAAAGTGTAACATTAACGAAGAATTTTTCTTATCCCCCAGATAATTATGCGCAGGTATTGAAGGCAAAGCAATATGCGCCGGATTATGATCGCAAAAAAATTAAAGATCCTGAAACAACAGTTTTCAAAGTACAGGAGGGATACAAAGGGGCACACTATGATCACCATTATAACTGGATGCGTTCAATAAGAGAAGGAAAGCCGACTGTTGAAAATGCATTGTTTGGTTATCGGGCTGCTGCGCCTGCATTGCTTTGTAACGATAGTTATTTCCAGGGGAAAGCTATCAAATGGGATCCTGTTAATTTAAAATTATTAGCATAAAAACACACACAATGAGAAAATCGTTATTATTTATTTGCATAGTTATTGTGACAATGTCTTTTATGACAAACAATAAACAAAAAGACAATACACTTTCAAAACAAGAAAAAAAAGAAGGATGGAAGTTATTGTTTGACGGCACCACGATGAACGGTTGGCGTATTTATCAAAACAAAAAAGTGGATGATTGGGATGTAAAGAATGGCGAGTTGTATTGCAAAGCAGAAGGGGTAACTAAAAGAGCTGACCTGATCACAAATGATAAGTATGAGAATTTTGAACTGCAAATCGACTGGAAGATAGCCCCAAAGGAAAACGGCGGTATCATTTACATGGTGACCGAAGACAATGGCGCCACTTACGAATCAGGTCCCGAATATCAGCTAATAGATGATGATGGCTATCCTGATAAATTAAAGGATGTACAATTTAGCGGGGCAAATTATGACATGAATCCACCAACTGCAAAAGTGGTCAAGCCTGTCGGAGAATTTAATCATACTAAGATCGTCATCAATAAGGGGCATGTAGAACATTGGCTTAATGGAACCAAAGTGGTGGATTATCAATTATGGACACCAGAATGGGAACAAACAAAAGCAAAAAGCAAATGGAAGGATGTAAAAACTTATGGCATGTCAAAAATTGGGCATATTGCTTTGCAGGATCATGGGGGCGGTGTTTGGTTCAAGAACATCAAGATAAAAACACTTTGATCATTTTTTAAGCCGGTTAAATTTCTTTCCTTTCTCAACGAAATTTTCTACTATCCCTCTTGTTTCAAGATCACGAAGGATAGAAATAGTATACCATGGAATTGAACCTTTAAATGAAGGGGATTTCTTCTTGATAGTTTTTACAACATCATCTGTAAGATCAGTAAAGAGTTTTCCTTTACTTCCTTTTAAGCTTTGCAAAATAGCTGCTTTAAAAGGTTCATAGATGGAAGAGTCGATCTTCGTTTCTCTTCGTGACTCTGGATGAGTTATCACGGTTTTTTTTGACGTTGCTTTTGCCATTATCTTTTCTTTTTAAAAAAATCCTTCATTAATTGCCCGCATTCTTCTTTCAGTACACCATAAACGATCTCTGATTTTTGATGAAAAGGCCAGTTGGTTCCGGTTATTCTTTTATGTCCATTCTTTTCATCATCAGCACCCCATACTATTTTTCCAATTTTACTCCAATACATAGCTCCTGCACACATCAGGCAGGGTTCTACCGTTACATAAAGAATTGCTTGAGGCAAATATTTACTTCCAAGTAAATTAAAAGCAGATGTCAGTGCGATCATTTCTGCATGGGCCGTGGGGTCACTTAATTTTTCAGTCATATTACTCCCACGGGCAATGATCTTTCCGTTCAATACTACCACAGCGCCGATTGGCACTTCATCTTCATCAAAAGCCTTCTTAGCCTCCTTTAGTGCCTGGGTCATATAATATTCATCAGTCATATCTAAGAGATAATAAATTTAAAACACAGGGAGTAAGATAATTTATAATTTATCCTGCGGGTACTCGATTCTTGCTTTATTTCTTATGCCGTCCAGAATTTCCATAAGCAGCAGTGTATCGGCATGTGTCATTACCGGGCTTTCTACCAATCCTTTTTTCAAACATTCATTTACATGTCTTGCCTCATAATGATAACCAAAGCCAGCCCCTTTTTCAACAGGCACGACTTCTCTTTCGTAAGGTATTTTTTTTGATAATTGAATAGTTGTTGATGGCTCATAAAACCTGGTAGTAAGTGTAATGCATCCTTCAGTGCCATTTATCTCGGCTTGTATTGGTAGATTGGTAGTAAATGAAGAGAACAATTGCGCCATTGCGCCATTATTATATTTAAACAAAACGGCGATCTGTTCATCAATACCTGTTTGCGATGGTACCATAGTTGCCTCAATTGAGTCCGGTTTACCTAAAACAGATATTGTAATAAAAACATTATAAATGCCAATATCAAGTAATGTTCCTCCACCAAGCAATGGATCAAACAATCGCTGTGGATGACTTACCGTGGTTTTAAAACCAAAATTTACAAGTACACTTTTGATATCACCAAGCGTTTTCTGTCGCAGCAGCTCCTGTAATTTTTTATAATGCGGTAAAAATTTTGTCCAGAGAGCTTCCATTAAAAAAACTTTTCGCTCTTTAGCTGTTTTGATCATTTCATTAGCTTGTCGGCTGTTTATGGCAAAAGCTTTTTCACACAGTACTGCTTTATCATGATTTAAGCAAAGCATCGTATGCTCATAATGATGGGAATGAGGAGTGGCAATATAAATTACATCTACTTCATCATTCGCTGCAAGAGCTTCGTAGCTGCTATGAAGATACTTGCACGGAAAATCTTTTGCAAATAGTTCCAGTGTTTCCTTATTACGACTTGCAATGGCTGTTAACTCTGCATCAGCTACCAAACGAAGATCTGCTGCAAATTTTCGGGCAATGCGTCCGCATCCGAGTATACCCCATCTTATTTTGGATCCTTTCATGGCAGTAAATTAAGGAATGATTGTAAATTACGGTTTATAACTATTTATATGCTCTTATCTTCTTTACGGCAACTTCGTGATCATTTTAATTCCGGTATTACTAAAGACTACGGGTTCAGAAAAGAACAATTAAAAAAATTAAAAGCATCAATATTAAAACATGAGCAGGCTCTGTATGATGCTTTGTATGCCGATCTGAAAAAAAGCCCGGAAGAAACATGGGTAACGGAGACCGGCTTCGTAATAAGTGAACTAAATGCGACGATTAAGAATCTTCATCTGTGGATGCAGCCGGAAAATGTTGAAACCAATTTGTTGAATCTTCCTTCCAGCAGTAAAGTTTTAAAAGAACCACTTGGTGTAGTATTAATAATTGGTCCCTGGAATTATCCATTTCAGCTTTTAATAAACCCATTAGTTGGTGCAGTTGCCGCTGGCAATTGTGTTGTACTTAAACCAAGTGAGTTTGCATCAGCAACGGAGACAGTGATGAAAAAAATAATCGAAGATGTTTTTCCGCCTGAATATATTTTATATGTTCAAGGTGACGGAGCCACTGTAGTTCCCGAAATGATGAACAATTTTGCATTTGATCATGTGTTTTACACAGGTAGCACTATAGTAGGTAAAATAATTTATAAAATGGCGGCAGAGAAACTAGTACCGGTTACATTGGAATTAGGCGGTAAAAGTCCCTGCGTTGTTGAAAGCGATGCAAATGTCAAAGTTGCTGCACGCCGTATTGGCATTGCAAAGTTTTCAAATGCCGGGCAAATGTGTGTAGCTCCGGATTATGTGCTTGTACATGAATCAGTGAAAGAAAAATTTATTTCAGCAATAACGGATGCGGTAAAGGGTTTTTTTAGCGACAAGCCTGAACAAAATTATAATTACAGTAAGATTATCAATGAAAAGCAATTTGATCGAATAACCGGTTATTTATCCAATGCTAAAATTATCTTCGGAGGACGGGCTGATAAAAAGCAATTATTTATTGAACCCACTTTGCTTGATAATGTAAACATCAATGATGCGGTGATGAAAGATGAGATATTTGGCCCTGTGCTACCGCTCATTTCATTTAAAACAAAAGAAGACGCTTTAAAAATAATCGAACAACATCCTAACCCTTTGGCATTTTATGTTTTTACATCAAGCAATACAAAGGAAAATGAATGGCTCAATAGTGTTGCCTTCGGTGGCGGATGCGTAAACAATGCAAGCTGGCATCTCACCAATCATCATTTGCCATTTGGGGGCCGCGGTTTTAGCGGCACAGGAAATTATCATGGCAAATATTCATTCGACACATTCAGTCATAAAAAAGCAGTGATGAAAACCCCCACCTGGTTTGATCCATCGATCAAGTATCCTCCGTTCAAAGGGAAATTGAAATTGTTTAAATGGGTGATAAGGTGAGTGGTGAAAGTGGTCAATAGTGAATAATAGTATGTACTCAGCTCCATTGCTACTATCATCATCTCTTGCGTCGCACCCTTGTACTTTCTATAATTCTATTCAGCAATGAGCAAACAAAATAAATTACTAAGGTTTCTTAAAAAGCTGTTCATAGCTTTGCTATTATTTTTAATTGCATTCAGTGGTTATGTTACGATCGTAACCATAAACGTGAAAGATATGACGATAAGACAAAGGATTTTAAAAGCAGTTTATCCAGCATTTACCTGGCTTAATAAGATAACAGGTAAGAACACCAAAGTATTTACGAACGAATCTCCGGCTTGGCCGCCCCAATCTTTGTATAATTTATCAATTGCAATGAATAATGGTGACTCAATTCCATTGTCAAACTATAAAGGGAAAAAATTACTGATCGTTAATACAGCATCAGATTGCGGTTATACTGATCAATATGATGACTTGCAGAAGTTGTATGAAGAAAATAAAGAAAAACTGGTAATCATTGGTTTTCCTGCCAATGATTTTAAAGAACAGGAAAAAGGAACTGATGAGGATATAGAAAAGTTTTGCAGGCTGAATTATGGAGTCACATTTCCACTGGCAAAAAAAAGCTCTGTTATTCCCGGACCTGAACAGAATCCGATCTTTCAATGGCTGACTGATAAAAATAAAAATGGATGGACAAGTAAAAAACCGAGCTGGAACTTTTCAAAGTATTTGATTAATGAAGAAGGTATGCTTGTTAATTACTTTGATCCATCTATTTCTCCCACTGGCAAAGAAGTAACGGACGCCATCAAAAAATAAATTCTTTATTTAATATTTATTGTATGACCTATAATGATTGGATCGGTACGATCGGCGTTGGACTTGTATTACTCGCCTACTTTTTGAATACGATGAAATGGGTTCCGGAAAATGGAAAGTTCTTTTTTATACTGAATGTGATCGGCGGCGCATTAAGTTGTTGCGCTGCAGTGCTCATCGATTTTATGCCATTTGTTATACTTGAAGCGATCTGGACTGTAGTTTCAATATGGGGTTTACTCAAAAACCGGGTTCCGAAAGCAGCATGATCCTACGCCGAACATTTCTCATGATAATTCGGCAATTCTATCACCGATCTTTCAAATTCATAACCGGAATAACTATTTATTATTTCATTCAGCACTTCATCGATCTCTTCAACCATCCTGAGTGTAACTAATTTATTCCGGTATTCTTTTATGTTGGGCATTCCTTTTAAATAGTTTGCATAATGACGACGCATTTCATTTATGCCAACAACCGGGTTTTTCCATTCTATGGAACGATACAAATGTTTACGGATCACCTCTATTCTTTGTTGAATAGTTGGTGCCGGCAGATGTTCACCGGTTTTGAAAAAATGTTTTATCTCGTTAAAGATCCATGGATAACCGATAGCGGCACGACCGATCATAATACCATCCACACCGTAGCGATTTTTATATTCCAATGCTTTTTCGGGAGAATCAATATCGCCATTTCCAAAAACAGGAATTTGAATGCGGGGGTTTTCTTTTACTTTAGCGATCAGTGTCCAGTCAGCCTCGCCTTTATAAAGTTGTGCTCTCGTTCTTCCATGAATGGAAATAGCTTTTATGCCAACATCCTGAAGCCGCTCAGCAACCTCCTCGATGTTTCTAGTGTTATCATCCCATCCCAATCTTGTTTTAATGGTAACAGGTAATGAAGTTGATCTCACAACAGCCTCAGTCAATCTAACCATCAAGTCAACATCTCTCAATACTCCCGCGCCAGCTCCTTTGCTGACCACTTTTTTTACAGGGCAACCAAAATTTATATCAACCAAATCAGGATTTACTGCTTCACAGATCTTAGCGCTTAAAGCCATCGCTTCTTCATCACCACCAAATATTTGGATACCGAATGGACGTTCTTCTTCACTAAAATCAAGTTTCATTTTACTCTTCATTGCATCACGTATCAATCCTTCGCTTGAAATGAATTCGCTGAACATGAGATCGGCGCCATTATCCTTACACACGGCACGAAATGGCGGATCGCTTACATCTTCCATTGGAGCAAGAAGTAAAGGGAAATCAGGTAATTGTATATTGCCTATCTTGATCATTTTCTCTATAATTGAATTCTCAACCTGCCTGCCGGGCGGCAGGTTTTCATTAAGAATTATTAATTGCTAACTACATTTGAAGCGGCAAATTTACCCCCGATAAGTCATCGGGACAAAAAGCAGAGTTTTTAATTATGGCTTATTTTAAAAAAATACACCCGTTATTACAACTTCTAATATTTACGGGAATGTCGATCGGGTGTTTCATGATCTTCGGATTTATTGGCACATTTATTCTCGCAAAAGCGTCTGGCATTGATCTTATTACGTTAACGGACCCTGATGCATGGGACTATTCAAACCCTGGTTTACTTACTTTTTTCAGGGGGATGCTGGTCATTCAATTTTTTGCATTATATATTATTCCCGTATTCCTTTTTGCACGTTTCTGTGATCCAAAACCATTGCAATATTTGGGAATAACTTCTACCAAACCATTATATATTATTTTAGGTTTAATAATACTTATAATAGCTCTCCCTTTTGTTGACTGGACAGGCACTATTAATAACCAATTAATACCGGAAACAACAACCATCGGGAAATGGATGAAGGCAAGTGAAGAAACTGCGGCAAAGCAGATCGGGTTTATGCTAAAACGAAATACTGTGCAGGATCTTTTTCTTAATCTCCTTTTAGTTGCTGTATTCGCCGGGGTAGGAGAAGAATTGCTTTTCCGCGGTGTGTTGCAGCGATTATTTATCAAGCTGTTTAAAAATCCATGGGCGGGCATCCTCGTTGCCGCATTTATTTTTTCGGCGATCCATATACAGTTTTATGGATTTATTCCAAGATTTATTCTCGGAATATTATTGGGCCTGCTCTATTGGTATAGTGGTAGCCTTTGGCCGGCAATTATTGCGCATTTTGTGTATGATGCTTTTGCAGTTGTGATGATCTGGTTTAACCCCGCATTGGCTGAAGAAGACAGTGTTGCCATTTCATTTGGTAATAAATCAATATTAGCAGCCATTAGTCTTGCATTGATAATTGGTCTTGTGATACTGATGAAGAAAAGATCAACTAATAGCTATGAAACTGTGTATGCAAGAGATAATATTGATGACTCAAACCCATTTGCCTAAACCATAGCTATCATTTTTTAAAACCCACCAGCTTTCATGGCTTTTAACAGGAAAACATTTCAAACAAGAACACTTACAGCGATCATTTTTGCAGCGGTGATGCTGACTGGTTTATTATGGAATAAATGGAGTTTTCTTACCCTGTTTTCCATTATTCATTTTGGTTGTTGGTGGGAATATTTTAACCTGTTGGAAAAAATTCACAAGACAGTTTATAACCTGGTTACCCGCATTGGCTTTATGCTTATGGGCTTTGCTATTATGCTGGTGTTTTGCGGACCAATATTTCAAATAAATAATTACCGGTTAAAAGGAGATCTTTCTTTCCCGGTTGCTGTTGCAGGACTTGTGATCCTTGCAATTGGAATTGTTCTAACAAAAAATGTAAAGCTCAAACCTTTTGGTACCGCTGCCTTAGGCTTGCTTTATATTTCTTTAAGCTGGGGATTAGCCATGAATCTATACAGAGAAATGAATATTAATACTCATGACGGAGTTTCTGTTATGCCGTCGAAGAGTAATATGATCTTAATGATCATAATATCAATCTGGATAAACGATACCATGGCTTATATAGTGGGCTCAATAATTGGAAAAAGGCCTCTTTCTAAAATTTCACCAAAGAAAACATGGGAGGGAACAATTGGTGGCATGATCCTCAGCGTAGTTGTTGTAGGACTTATTACTTTTTTTGGATTTAGCGCAGGACCTATTACACCTTATATAATGCTTCTTGCTGCAATTGCATGTGTTGCGGGAACTTTCGGTGATCTGCTTGAATCAAAGCTAAAAAGAATGGCAGGTGTGAAAGACAGTGGTAACATCATGCCGGGCCATGGAGGTTTTTTAGATCGTTTTGATTCCCTCTTGTTGGCAATACCGGCTGTTTGGTTATATGTTTATCTTGTTTTTGTGATCTAACTTCTGCTCAATACTCACCACACTTCATTTTCATATATTTGCCGCATGACAATTCATAAGGAAGGTTATAAGAGTATTGCGTGGGCAACCATTTTATTTGGAGTGATCAATATTATTTCATTTTATTATATCAGCTATTCTTCACCTGCCTTAAGTTGGGTCATATTTATAGGCACACTCGGCTTATTGATCTTTCTTATTTCATTTTTTCGTATTCCTAAAAGAAACTTAACAGTTCAGGATAACGCCATTATTGCACCTGCTGATGGTAAAGTAGTAGCAATTGAAGAGGTAGAAGCAGATGAATATTTTGCCGATCGTCGTATACAGGTTTCAATTTTTATGAGCCCGTTGAATGTGCATGTAAACCGCAACCCGGTAAGCGGCGATGTTATGTACAGTCAATACCACAAAGGAAAATATCTTGTTGCGTGGCATCCAAAATCTTCTACAGAAAATGAACGTCATACGGTGGTTTATAAGGCAAACGGCAAAGAATTACTTATTAAACAAATCGCCGGGGCATTGGCAAAACGAATTGTAAATTATTTGCAGCCAGGTCAGCAGGTAAAACAAACTGAAGAAATGGGGTTTATCAAATTTGGTTCAAGGGTTGATCTTTTGTTGCCTTTATCTGCAAAAGTGCAGGTAAAGATCGACGATATTGCCAAAGGGGGAGTGACAGTAGTGGCGTTATGGTAATAATTAGCCAATGTGCAAATTTGTCAATATGCTAATTTTAATAAAGACGGATCATTGGCATATCGGCACATCAACAAATTGTTGAATTAAAATATTTCTTCCAATTCTTTCAACGATCCTACAACATAAGTTGGTTTAATATCGATTGGGATGTTCAAGTGATTAATAAACACCTGGTCAATGCCAGCATTCATAGCGCCGATGATGTCAACATCAATACTATCACCCAACATTATACTTTCAGCAGGTTTGGCGCCTGTCTTTTCAAAGGCGTAATCAAAAATTTCTTTATTAGGTTTAAGGCTGCTGCTTCCTTCTGAAGTAATAACTTCTTTAAAATATTTACCCAGCCCCGAATATTTCAATTTGCTGTGTTGTGTTTTTTCAAAACCATTTGTGATCAAATGAAGTGCATAGTTTTTATTGGTTAAATATTCCAATATTTCAGAAGCATGAGGAAAAAGAATAGTTCGAGTAGGTAAAAGGTCAAGAAACTGGTCACTCATGTTTTTTGCCAATAACTCGTCCGCAATTTTAAAATCAAGCAAGGCCAGTCGCATTCTCTTTATTCTTAATTCATCCTGTTTTATAAAGCCATTTCTATATCGTTCCCAAAGCTTTTCATTATGCGCCAGGTAGTTTTTATGAAAAAGATCAAAATCATGGATACCCCTTTGTTCTAATAGTAAAACATTGTAAAGTTCAAGCAGTGTTACTCTTGCATTTGCTTCAAAATCCCAAAGAGTATGGTCAAGATCGAAAAAGAGGTGTTTATATTTCATTTCGGATTGCCGATTTCGGATTTTAGATTTGCAAATAAACCGAAATAATTAATAATAAAGCGTAATGACCATACTAATCACAGGAGCATCAAGAGGAATTGGAAAAGCAATAGCGGAAATTTTTGCTGCAAATGGGAAAAGCCTTTTTTTAAGCAGTCGAAGTGAAGTGGCTTTATATAAAGCAATGGAAAAATTACAAACTAAGTATCCTTCTGTTTCAATAAAAGCAAAAGCGTTTGATCTATCCGATAAACAACAAGCAAAGGAGCTTGGAAGCTGGTGTTTGAAATATGTTGTTCCTGATATTATCATTAATAATGCAGGTTTATTTGAACCCGGCAGTGTACACAACGAACCGGAAGGATTGTTGGAAAGCCAGCTTGCCATCAATCTTTACAGCGCCTACCATTTAACAAGAACTCTTTTACCTAAAATGATGGAGAGAAAGTCAGGCCATATTTTCAATATGTGTTCTATTGCATCACTTCATGCCTATCATAATGGCGGAGCATATAGTATCAGCAAATACGCTATGCATGGGTTTAGTAAAAACCTGCGGGAAGAAATGAAGCCACATAATATAAAAGTTACTGCTATTCATCCCGGCGCTGTACTCACTGATTCCTGGGGTGATTATGATAATTCTTCCAAACGTATAATGGAGGCTGAGGATATCGCTAAAATAGTTTTTGCAGCATCACAGCTTTCACCCGGTGCTTGTGTTGAAGATATTGTGATGAGACCTCAGTTAGGCGACTTATGATCTTTATTCTGAATATTTATAACCGACACCGCGAACAGAATGAAAATACTTCGGGTTGCGGCTGTCCTCTTCAAAATATTTCCTGAAATTGAGAATGAAATTATCGATCGTTCTAGTTGTCGGGTAAACATTATAACCCCAAACAACCTGTAAGATCTTCTCTCTTGGTACTACTTCATTTTTATTTTCAATAAGTAACTTTAAAAGCATTCCTTCTTTCTTGCTTAGCTGGATCTTTTCGCCGCGGGACGTTGTTGCTTCCTGTGCTTTGAAGTCGATATTATTATTTCCGA
>JBIOVR010000343.1:0-2365 GCA_044867875.1 Chitinophagaceae bacterium | reverse complement strand
AGCGAAATGATGAATCAAAAATCATATCATGTAGCAAATGTGGCTGATAAGGTTTATATAAATCCCAAAGGTTTTTTTGACTGGGCGGGTTTCAGTTCTGAACTATTATTTTTAAAAGGCACATTGGAGAAACTGGATATCGAGCCACAAATTTTTTATGCCGGCAAATTTAAAAGCGCCACAGAACCTTTGCGTACTGATAAAATGACGCCGGAAAATAAATTGCAGACATCGGTTTGGCTCGGCGACTTGTATGCTCATTTTCTACTAAAAGCTTCAGAGCAAAGAAAGATAGATACCGCTACACTTCATCAATATGCAAATGAAGGGACGATCCAAACACCGAAAAATGCTGTTGATAAAAAATTAATTGATGGCGTAAAGTACGATGATGAGATAAAAGATGAAATAAAAGCGAAATTGAAATTGGGAAAGTATGATAAAATAAATTTCATTTCAATAAACAGTTATTTTAAAAGTGGTTCTTATAAAACATCTGGAGAAAAAATTGCTCTCATTTATGCGCAGGGAAATATAATTGATGGAGGTGGTGACCAGGGGCAAATTGCCAGTGCAGATTATATAAAGCTGATACGTAAAGCAAGACTTGATAAAACAATTAAAGCAATTGTATTTCGTGTGAACAGCGGCGGCGGTAGCGCCTTAGCAAGTGAAACGATCTGGCGTGAACTTTCATTAGCAAAAGCAGAAAAACCCGTTGTGGTAAGTTTTGGTGATGTTGCAGCATCGGGTGGTTATTATATTTCTTGTGGTGCCGATAGCATTTTTGCAAGTCCTACCACCATCACTGGATCAATTGGTGTGTTTGGCATCATTCCTAATATGGAAGGATTTTTTAAAAATAAATTAGGCGTAACATTCGATGGAGTAAAGACAGCGCCTTATGCGGATCTCGGCGCTATTTACAGGCCAATGAATGAAAATGAAAAGAAATTTGTTCAGCAAAGCATTGATGAGATCTATCTCGGCTTTAAGCAAAGAGTAGCTGATGGAAGAAAAAAATCTGTTGATGATGTTGACAGCATTGCACAGGGCAGGGTATGGAGTGGCAACAGGGCGATCGGTATCGGGTTGATCGATAAATTTGGCGGTTTGCAGGATGCTGTTGATTGCGCAGCGAGAATGGCAAAGCTTTCTGATTATCGTTTGCGTGAATACCCCGAAGTGCAAAGTGTTTTTGACAGAATATTTGGAGGTGCAAAGGACAATACTTTAAAAACAGAAATGATAAGAAAAGAACTGGGCGAAGATCAGTTCAAAATTTATAATGAGATGATGCGTATAAAACAAATGACCAACTCTGTACAGACAAGATTACCGTTTGAGTTTTTTATTAATTAGTAGATGTGTTTGTGACTTTGTGTTATTCATATGAGATATTTTCAACTTCATTTCCTTTTTGGTCGTATTTAAAAGTTTCAATAAATTTTTTATTAACGTTGCTGTCATAAAAAACAGTTTTTATCTTTTTATTTCCGTCATACAAAGTAGTGAGATAGCTATTTGAATCGGATTTAGGTACCGTTGTTTCCTCTATTAGATTTCCCACTTTTTTATATTTAAATGTAGTAAGCGTGTCACTATTTTCATCAAGTTCAAAGCTAAAAGTTTTTTGACCATTAGAATAAGATGTGAATAAACTAAATTGAACTACATTGTTTGAATTGCTCGTTGTTTGTTTTATAAGATTGCCCTGGGGGTCATAAAAATTAATCTTGATTGTTGTGTCGTACTGGGGGCTTGATTGATCATTAACACTTCCATCTGGGTTATATTCTTGAATATTTTGTATCTCAATTCTTTTTGTTTCCTGGTTATGTTCGTTGTAATATTTTTTTATTATTGATCTTGTGCCCCAATCAAATCTATCAATTTCAGAAATGAGATTATTTTTAGCATCGTAACTAAATATCTTTTCCTCTGATATATAATTGGTTTGTGAGTCATCAAAGGTTTTTTCCGTAAGTAAATTATTCTTGCTATCGTAATTTCTTTTAATAATTGAATTAAGGGCTAGAGCAAATTTTCCTTTAAGGTAAAAAGACTGAGTTTTATATGAGGAATCTAATAATCCTGATTTTGTGTAAGTGTGTCTTAGAGTTGTTTTATTTTTAATTTGCAAATTTTCATCAATTGCTTTTAACTCTTCTTTGGATTGGGAAGTTTCGTTACAAGAATAAAATAAAGTTGCGAATAAGAATAGCCTGATTACTTTCATGATGTCTTTTTAAAAAATTGTCATTAACAATCTAATTTATGATATAAACCTCAATTGTTGTTAGTTCAGCTAGCCAATTAGAAAACGAAGCAAGAGCCTTACATTTGCCACTCAACATTAATTAAT
>JBIOVR010000342.1:0-17837 GCA_044867875.1 Chitinophagaceae bacterium | reverse complement strand
TTCTGAATTTTTCATCCCAGCAACTGATGAATGCATCGTATAAAGCAATGGCAGTTTCTGCGTAAGCGGCTACTGTTGTTTTAAAATCAGCATTTGCAGCTTTTGCACCAATGCCAACGATGTTCATCCAATGACCTGGGGGAGAAAATTTCTTAGTAACAAAATTTACGTGACCAACAACATTTAACTTAAATGGATTATCATCCCAGAAGTCTGCAATATGTTTTTGTTCGTCCGTAAGATTTTCACCAATTGTTTTTACTTCCATCATTGCCTTACAGTAGACGCCATTTTTGTTTATAGGATCACAAACGGGAGGAGGTACCGGCCTGAACTGTGAAGCCGAATCTATAACCATTGTTCTAATTTCATTCCAATGTGGTTCCACAGCTGTGCCATACATCGGCGGTGTTGGTATCCAACGGCCAGTAACATTATATAACACTGTATATCTTTCTGCTGTCCTTGTCTGGGCATAGTTATCTTTTTTACTCCAGCGAAGAATGGCAGCAACAATGCTATCGGAAAATTCCATTGTGTTTTTTAAAACATCTGGTGACATATGAATGCTATCAGCCATTTTTTTAAGACCATCATAATAACCCATCATGCTGCCTTCGGGAAAAGTAACCGCATTTCCTACTTTAGTAAAAGCAAATAATGAAGCTAATGTGAAATCGATATTCTTTCCTGCTTGCGGTTTTGGCATAGCAGGCATGTGTTTGATCTGCCCGGCAAGTGAAATATAATTATCGTCACCTGCAGCAATGCATTCAAACGCAGCGATGCTTGCATACACATAATTGCGTGTAGCGATCATTGGAGGAAAATTATTTTCCAACACGACATCATTTAGCTTCTTTACAGTTTTGCAATAAAGAACCTGGTTGTCAAAAAATTTCAGATCAGCTTGCGATCCTTTCTCTGTGCAGCTTACTGCTGCCAGTAATAATACGGGTACTAAAAACCTTAATGATTTCATTTTAAATTGTAATAAGTAAGAAAAATTTTTCTATGGGTAGCTCTGATTCAGGGAATAACGATCAGGCTTCAGGAGGTTGCGCATCTGTAAGAGGGATAAACAGATCTTTTGCATCTGAATTTCTACTAACAAAGGATAAGGAGCTAATGGAATAATTATTTATATCAAATGCAGTTTCATTTACGCGGAATTCAGTTGTCAGCAATTTTATTAAACTACTTTTTTGTTGTGAACCTTCTTTGTTTCCGGGAATATCATTCACTGCTTTGGTAAATTCATTCTTTACTTTAACAATGCTTGTTTTTTCTTTATTTGGAAGACAAAGGAGATACAAAGTATTTGCGCTTACTTTTCTTTTTACATACTGGTAATGTTCCCCATTGAAATCCGTTTCGCCATAAACATTTTCATAATCCTTATCAGAATAATATGGCATGTTAAGCGGAATACGGATCTCTACTAATTGTTCATCACTGTATTTGCCAGCAGAGATCTTTTGTTCGAGATTGGCAGTTGCATTTTTTTCAATTGCTGAAAATAACCATCTATAACCAGCAAGGTTAAATACCATGAGGGAAAGGAGTAGTATGGCAGCAATTTTTTTCAAGCTCCTAAAGATACAAATCCTCTTTATTTAACAATGAATGTTTTTTTCTGAGTGCCAACACCTGTTAGTGTGAGGCTTTTCCATTGTTTTGGCAATGAAGTTTTTAATTGTACAATTCCTGTTGGCGTGATATCCAATCCTCCGAAACCCATCAGTAGGGATTGAATAATTCCACCAGCACCAGTTGCAAAATATGGATTGGTGCCACCTTTTGTTTCTGCAATAACACGAAAAGGAGGATTAAGATTTGGAACATATGATTCTTTGAACCAGTGATATGCTTTTTCGGTATTACCCAATCGTGCATAAAGTGTGGTAAAAACAGCTTGCGTCATTGCTGGAGTTCCTTCGTTTGGCACTCTTGTTTCGTAATACTCAAGATCTTTTTTTATTTGCGCCACATCAGTAATTTGTTTCAATGGATATGATAATAAATTAACATCGGCTTGCTTTATTCCTTCGCCGTTATATGCAGCATGTTCTTTTGTTACGCCATTATCCAATTTTAAAATTGGAATATTGTTTGCAACATTCATCCAATCAGCATCAGGAGTTATACCTAAGATCTTCGCTGCTTCGGTTGCAAAGACGAGGTTTGATTTGGCAGCAGCATTTGTAAATGCATTGTTGTTTACATTCTCTGCCCACTCATCTGCCGCTACTACATTATTAATATCATAATGACCGGGTCCATTTCTTTCAACTCGGCTTGCCCAAAAGTCTGCAGTGGCAGATAATATTGGGTATCCTTTGTCTTTCAGCCATTGTTTATCCTGCGTAACACAATAGTAGTTCCATGCAGCAATACCAACACAAGCTGTGATGTGATGCTCAAATGGACCGCTTAATGCCCATACCGGTGTTTCTTCAACACCTGTCTCCGCACTTTCCCATGGGTACATTGCTCCTTTATATCCTTTGCTGAATGCATTTCGTTTTGCTGCATCAAGCCGTTGATAACGGTACTCAACAAGACTTTTTGCAATTTCAGGATGAAGCACAAGTATTGATGGATACATCCATAATTCTGTATCCCAGAAAACATGTCCATTATAACCAAGACCGCTTAATCCCATTGGTGATGGAGATAATTCAGTGCCTTCTCTTGAAAAAGAATAAAGATGATAGATCATGCTATGAACATCCTGCTGTGATTGCGGATCACCTTCAATTATAATATCACTCTTCCATAATTCTTCCCATGCTTTTGTATGAAAATTGATGAGCCTTTCTCTTCCTTCCAGCTTTGCAAATATGGTTGCCCGTTCTGCTTCATTTAATGGATCTTCGTGATGAGCAGAAGTGATAGAGGATCCGGCAATGGAGAAGCGATACGTTTCACCAGCTTTCATTTTCCTGGTAAACTTCATCAGGTGCATATTATTATCCCACATTTCGTGGATCACTCTTGGTTCGTTGCCATGAGGTTCACTAAATAAAAACGTATTGCTTGCACACATCAACAGCTTACCTGTCGGGCTTTTTGCAGAAGACGTAAGTAAACTGATAACAACATGCGGCCTGTCTATCTCATTATAATAATTCTGAACATCTTTCAATGCATCGGGTGCTTCCATTACACTTGCACCGGTCATAGTAAAGTCTTTTTTTGCAATAACAGTCACATCCATCAATACGGTATAGGGCAAATGACGTAATGAATAATATGTATATGTAACGGAAGCTTTATCGCTATAATCGAATGTTGTAGTGAAAGAAGCTTTCTTCATGTCCAGTTCCTGTTGCATGTTAAGAGCCGATTTCCCATCAATTCTTTTTCCATCTATTTCCAGGTACATGTTCAGCAAGTTGAAACTTTTTAAAAAGTTGCTGACCCTTCCGCGACCATAGAGATCATAAGCCCCTGCAAGCACAACATCTTTTATTTTAAAAGGCTCAGGTGATGAAACAACACCGATCATTCCATTTGCCACAGTAACCCCGTAATAATTTGTTGGGTCGATCTTATCCGCTTTTATTTTCCAGGCATCCTGGGCAAAGCATAAGCAAGAAAAAAGCAGGAGTGGGAGAAAAAAATATTTTCTGATCATATGCTAAGAATTACTCAAACAAATGTATTGAATAACAAAAATGTTCAACCTTTTTGATTTTGCCTCCTCGTCGTAAGAGTTTTTGCAGTAAGAGCGGAGGGTATAAAATTATTTTGTTTGAGAAAAGGAAAAAGTTTAAACTTGTGTAAACGATTGCATAAGTGTCTTACAAGACAACGATAATAGATATTGCACGGGAACTGAACACTACTCCAGCAACAGTATCCAGGGCATTAAGTAACCATCCCGGGATTAGCGAGAAAACCAAACACTCAGTACAACTTACAGCTTCAAAACTTAATTATAAAAGGAACAGGATAGCATCTTCTCTCCGATCAGGTAAAACTCATGTTATTGGAGTTATAATTCCAAGTGCAGAAATTAATTTTTTTGGGTCTGTTGTACACGGAATAGAAAGTGTAGCAAATTCAAACGGATATAATGTTTTGCTGTTCCAATCAAATGAAAGCAGGGAATTTGAAGAAAAAGGATTAGAAACATTCTTAACAGCGAGGGTAGATGGCATCCTTGTTTCTCTTGCTAAAGACACGATCGATTATTCTCATTTTTTAGAAATAAAAAAACGCGGTATCCCACTTGTATTTTTTGATAGAACAGCTGATGATCTCGGAATTGATTCAGTAGTAATCGATGACTACAAAGGAGCTTTCAATGCAACCGAACACCTGATCCAGCAAGGTTATGCCAGGATCGCACATATATCAGGTCCACAACACCTGAAAAATTTTCATGATCGCATGAAAGGATATATGGGAGCTCTCCAAGCTAATAAAATTAAAATGGATCCCGATCTTATTTATCCCGGGAATATTTCGATAGAGTCTGGTAAAACAGGAACAGATTATTTTTTATCACTTTCAAATCCTCCTGACGCAATTTTTGCGACAGAGGATTTTACAGCCTTGGGAGCGATAAGTAAATTAAAAGAACGGAATATTGCAATACCTGGCCAAATGGGGATCATTGGTTTTGCAAATGAGTTGTTCGGAGAACATATCACTCCGTCCCTTTCTACGGTTGATCAGCAAACTATCAGGATGGGGAAGTCGGCATTGAATCTCTTGGTTGATATAATGGAAAAGAAGGATCAGCACATTAAACAGAAAATAGTGCTTGATCCTTTATTAATAGTAAGGCAATCCTCGTTAAGAGTTGGGTAGAGCACGAATGGTTTTTTTGACCTGCTATGTAAACGATTACATCCTTGGGCATTTAACTTTTGATTTGGTGCGATAGGTAGTTTTAGAGCCATTTGCACAGCAAGGATAAATTTTGGGTTCATGAATGAAAACCCTTGAACTGAAAACTAAATTTTGCGGAAATAAAAAAAAACACAACTTTGTGTCTCGAATACACATTTGACTTTTTATATTTTAGAACCTAACAACAATTCTGCTTATGTACTGCAAAAAATTGCTTAAGGCAATTATCTTTCCCTGCTTGTTATTTTTATCAATAGCAGGCTACTCACAGGATAAGGTAATTACAGGTAAGGTTACTGATTCAAAAGATGGATCAGCAATGCAAGGTGTTACAGTTGCTGCCAAAGGCAGTACCACTGGCACCCAAACGAAAACTGATGGTACTTATCAACTATCGGTCAGCTCCTCAGCAACTACTCTCGTTTTTTCATTTGTCGGTTACGATAAACAAGAAGTATCTATCAAGGGCTCATCAGTAGATGTAAAACTTGTAAATACGAATACGACACTTGGAGAAGTAGTAGTAACCGGGTACGGTACGACCCGGAAAAAGGATCTTACCGGATCGATAGCTACGGTAACATCCAGGGAGTTTATTAAAGGAGCCATCACCACACCAGAACAATTGATCGCTGGAAAAGTTCCTGGTGTTTCAATTATTTCCAACGGAGGCCAGCCGGGTTCAGGAAGTACGATCAGGATCAGGGGCGGATCTTCATTAAGTGCCAGCAACGATCCATTAATAGTAATTGACGGAGTACCACTTGATAATGGAGGTATTGCCGGAGGCAATAATCCTCTAAGCTTTATTAATGCAAACGACATCGAGTCTTTTACTGTTTTAAAAGATGCATCTGCCGCCGCAATATATGGAACGAGAGCTGCGAATGGCGTTATCATCATTACTACTAAAAAAGGCAGGAGTGATAAATTGAAAGTAAGTTTTAGTACTGTCAATTCAATTTCATCAAATACAAAACAAGTTGATGTTTTAAATGCTGACGAGGTTCGTTCTATTGTTAAATCTCTTGGCACACCAGATAAGATCGCACAACTTGGAACAGCTAATACAAACTGGCAGGATCAGATCTATCAATCAGCATTTGGATCAGATAACAATGTTAGTTTAACAGGTGGCGTAAAGGGACTTCCTTACAGGTTATCGTTGGGGTATTTAAACCAGGAAGGTGTTTTAAAAACAGATCATCTCGAAAAATTTTCTGCAGCCGTTGTATTGAATCCTGTTCTTTTTGATAACCATCTAAAAATTGATCTTAACTTAAAAGCAAGCCAGCAGAAATACAGGTTTGCTAACCAGGGTGCCATCGGAGCGGCTATTAATTTTGATCCTACTAAACCTGTTTATTCAGACAGCAAAAGATATGGTGGTTATTGGGAATGGCTTGATCCCAACCCGGGAGCTACTTATGGTCAGCCATGGAACAGAGCTGGAAGAAATCCGGTTGCAATGCTAAATGACAGGGAAGATAATAGCAACTCGAAAAGAAGTATCGGGAACCTACAAGCTGATTATAAACTACATTTTCTTCCTGACCTGCATGCTAATATTAATTTGGGGTATGATATATCAGAAGGTACGGGTACCATATTTGTTTCCGACAGTTCATCACTTGAATATAGCACCGGCGGACAAAATAATCAGTACAAACAAACCAAAGCGAATTATGTAGTAGAGTTCTATTTTAACTATATCAAGGACTTAAAATCAATAAAGAGTCGCATTGATGCAACGGCAGGGTATGCTTATAATTATTATCGTACAACAAATTATAATTATGCCAGCTATAATGCCAGGGGAATTAAATTTCCAAACACAGACCCTGCTTTTCCTTTTGATAAACCTGCACATACATTGCTCTCATTCTTTGGAAGAGTTAATTATGCCTACAATACTAAATATCTTTTAACGGCTACTCTTCGCCGTGATGGTTCATCAAGATTTTCACCCGATAATAGGTGGGGATTCTTCCCTTCAGTTGCTGTAGCATGGAAAGTGAAAAGCGAGGATTTTCTTGCACATAATTCAACGATCTCAGATTTGAAACTCAGAATAGGTTATGGTGTAACTGGTCAGCAGGACGGTATTGGTAATTATGACTATCTCTCATATTATGCACAAAGCGGTAATGGCGCTCAATACTATTTTGGAAATACATATTACAAGATGTTCAGACCAGGTGGCTTTTATGCCGATAGAAAATGGGAAGAAACATCTACTACAAACATCGCTGTTGATTATGGGTTCCTGAATAACCGGATCACTGGTAGCATAGATTTCTACTTAAAAAAGACCAAGGACCTTCTGAATAGTGTTCCTCAACCTGCTGGTACAAATTTTTCTGCTTACATCCTGGCGAATGTAGGAAGTATGGAAAATAAAGGCGTTGAATTCAGCATTAACGCTCAACCAGTAAGAAATTCAGATCTGACATGGGATGTATCATTTAATGCTACTTACAATAAGAATACTATTACAAATCTTACGGTAGTTCCAAATGATCCTAACTATATCGGGTTCCCGACTACAAACATCAGCGGTTCGCAGGGATTTGCATTTATCAATGCTGTGGGAGGAAGTAAAAGTACTTTTTATCTATACCACCAGATATATGACCAGGCAGGGAAACCAATAGAAGGATTATTTGAGGATCTAAACCGCGATGGCATCATTAATGAAAATGATAAGTATAAAGGTAAAAGAGCCAATCCCGATATGTTTTATGGATTCAGCACTTATGTTACTTATAAAAAATGGAATGCTGGTTTAGTAATGCGTGCCAGCTTCAATAACTATGTATATAATAATGTATACAGCAATAACGGAAGGTTGATTCAAATACTTAATGCATATGTATTGGGTAATGCTTCAACTAATTACCTGGAAACTCAATTTACTGGTAACACGGAACAGCAACCGCTCAGTGATTATTATATTAACAATGCATCTTTCTTAAAGATGGATAATATAAATGTTGGTTACAATTTTGGAAAAGTACTTCGTGATAAAACAACATTGCGTGCCAATCTGAGTGTTCAGAATGTTTTTGTTATTACTAACTATAAAGGACTTGATCCGGAGATCGGTAATGGAGTAGACAATAATTTTTACCCAAGGCCACGTATAATCGCTTTAGGTTTATACTTTGATTTCTAATTAATTTTTAAGAATAAATCATATGAAAAAAAATAATTTTAAAATAATAGTTGCGATCCTTGTTGCCTTTGCGATCATGTCTGGTTGTGATAAGCAATTAGATCTAAAGCCTACTAATGATCTTACAGCTGATGATGTATATGCGACATCAGCAGGGTATAAGCAAGCTTTGGCGAAAGTTTATGGCGCAATGGCACTTACTGGTAACTCTGGTGGTGCGGGCAGCCCCGATATTCCATCCCAGATCATATCTGATGAAGGTAATTCTGACTTTTTGCGTATGTACTGGTACATGCAATGCTTAAGCACTGATGAAGCAGGATGGACCTACCATAATAATACCGATCCAATAGGTATTCACCAGATGACATGGTCATCGGTTAATCAAACTGTAAGTGGTTTATACTATCGTTGTTTCTTCCTGATCACACTGGCAAATGATTTTATCAGGCAATCGTCAGATGATAATTTGAGCAGGAGAGGAATTACCGGAACAAGTGCTGACAGTATAAAAATGTATAAAGAGGAGGCTCGTTTTTTAAGAGCCTATCAGTATTGGGTTTTGATGGATCTGTTTGCTAACCCACCTTTTGTTACTGAGGCTGATCAGATCGGGGTTGGATTGCCTAAACAAATACAGCGTAAAGATCTGTTTGACTATATCGAAAAAGAATTAAAAGAATTGGAGACAACATTGGCTGCACCAAGAACCAATGAATACGGCCGTGCTGACCGTGCAGCCGCCTGGTCTTTGCTTGCAAGAATGTATTTAAATGGAGAAGTATATACAGGTACTCCAAAGTATACAGAAGCTATTACTTATAGCAAAAAAGTAATTGGTGCCGGCTACACACTTCATCCGAAATATAAAGAACTAATGTTGGCAGATAACCATTTAAATACGGATGAATTTATCTGGACAATAAATTACGATGGAACCTATACACAAAACTGGGGTGGTACTACTACTTTAACTCATATGTCCAGTGGCGTTACGGGAGATAGCTCAGGTACAAACGGAACCTGGAATTGTACCCGTATGACACAACAATTCTTTGCATTGTTTGATACAGCAAGAGATATCAGGGGACAATTCTGGACGGCGGGTCAAAATCAAAACATGACGGAATTACTAGATGCTCCAAAGGACGGATTTTCTTCAACGAAATTCCGGAATAAAACGAGATTAGGAGCTGTAGGTCCTAATCTTGATCCGGGAAAGAATTGGGTTGATATTGATTTCCCTGTATTTCGCCTTGCAGAAATTTATTTCATATATGCAGAATCTGTTGTACGAGGTGGAACTGGCGGTGATAACGCTACGGCTATTGGATATCTTAACCAAATAAGTGCAAGAGGAAGACCAGTGGCGGGAACTAATGCAGTTTTATCACTTCCATATATAATAAATGAAAGAGGAAGAGAATTATTTTGGGAATGTTTCAGACGCACTGACCTGATTCGATTTGGACAATTTACAACCAGCGCTTATTTGTGGGCTTGGAAAGGTGGTGTGCAGAATGGTACAGCCGTAGATAGTAAGTATAATATATTTCCAATACCATCGATCGATCTTAGTGCAAACCCGAATCTTAAACAAAATCCCGGTTATTAATAAATATAAAACTTGTTGATATGAAAAGTATAAAATTATTTTTTACATTATTGTCGACAGGAATATTGTTTTCCTGCGAGAGAAATGTAAGTGCGGTCTCTTATGAAGGAGGCACTCCACCAGTCATCTCCGTTTCACCAAGCACTGTAAGCCTTGAACCAGGTAACGAGGCAAACACCGCACTCGTAATAAACTGGACAAACCCTGATTATAAATTCTCAACCGGGCCTAACTCTCATGATGTGACTTACACACTTGAAATGGATACACTAGGTGCCAATTTTGCGAGTAGCAAAAAGGTTTCAACAGTAATATCAAAAGAACTTTCCAAATCTTATACTGTGGGGCAACTGAATGCAATTTTGGGAAATGATATGTTACTACAACTTAACCCACGACGAAACTACACCATGCAATTAAGGGTTACTTCAAGTATTAACTCGGCTGTAAAACTCACATCAAACGTTATTTCTTTTACAACAAAACCCTTTGCGCCTCCTCCAAAAGTGGAGACTCCAACAGATGGTAATTTATGGATCACAGGAAGTGCTGTGGGATCGAACTGGAGCAATCCGCTAAGCAGTCCCTATGATGCAACACAGAAATTTACTAAAGTCAGTAATACTTTATATGAACTGATTGTTCCAATGATCCCCGGCGGTGGTTATAAATTGATCCAGGAACAAGGGAATTGGAGTTCACAGTATTCATTTTTATCAGGTAGTGCAACCTCTGGAGTATTTTTTAAAGCAGATGCAACACAGTTTAATGCACCATCCGTAGCTGGAACTTACAAACTCAGTTTTGATTTTCAGTTAGGATTATTTACAGCAGTAAAACAATAAATAATTAAAAGCTATTACAATGAAACTATTCAGTAAAATAAGCGGGTTAATAGTCATTATAAGTTTATTGACTTTTGTTGCCTGCGATAAAACAGATGTTCCGGCCACCCACCAGGAAGGCACTGCAAGTGTATTAAGCAGTTCTACTACTACTATAGCAGTGGCTCCTCCTGATGCAGATAAAATAGCATTGACTTTAAACTGGACAAACCCTCAGTATGACACGGATACTGCTACCTATAAATTTGTTATTCAAATGGACTCGACAGGTAAGAATTTTTCTAAAGCTGACTCCAAAACAATAGTGGGAAAACTGACTACAAGCTTTACTGGAAAAGAATTAAATGACTTATTACTTGCACGTGGTTATGCATTCAATGTACCAGTTGACATGGATGTGCGTCTGAAATCATCTTATGGGAATAATAATGAGTTGAAACTTTCCAATGTTGTTAAGATAAAAATAACCCCCTATAAAATTCCTCCGAAAATATCTCCGCCTGCTACATTATACGTGGTTGGGGATGTAAATGGCTGGAATAACAGCGCTTCTTTAGACAACCGATACTATTTTTATAAAACTGATGAAACAACTTTTGCCGGAGTTTTCAATTTTACAAGTAGTGGGGGATATAAACTTATCCAAACACTTGGTGACTGGGCTTCTCAATATCATATGATTTCGGGAGGAACTGCAACTGCCGGCCAATTTGAACAAAAAGATGCAAATCCAGCATTCCCCAATCCTGATGCTGGATCGTATAGAATTGTTGTAGACTTCCAAAACGGATCTTACACTGCAACAAAAACAGACGCTGTAAGAGTAACGCCTCCAGCAAATTTATACATCGTAGGAGATGTTAATGGTTGGAATAACAGCGCATCTCTTGATGCAAAGTATAAGTTTACAAAAGTTAATGACTTTGTTTTCACCATTAATGTAGATTTTGCTGCCGGCGGTGGTTATAAATTAATTCAAACATTGGGAGATTGGGGCACTCAATTTCATATGCTTTCAGGCGGCACCTCTTTAGCAGGAGAATTTGAACAAAAGGATGCAAATCCTGGATTTTCTAATCCTACACCTGCCGGAAACTATAAGATTACCGTGAACTTTGCAACAATGACTTATACTGTTATAAAGCTCTGATTTAAGCATAATAGAAAACTAAAAATACAGTCAAGAAAAATTTATATAAGCAGTCAGTAATTTGGTTACATGCCGCCCCGATTCTTCGGGGCGGCTTTTTATTTCAAGTATAATATTTTATTGAACCAAATCTTAGAGTATGAAAAATTAGCAGGGAAATTAAAAGTTATTTGAAATCAATATCTCGTTTAATCGTAAAAGCACTATAGGAAAAATGTAAACGTGAATTATTTTTGTACTCAATTACTGTCGTATTATACACCAGTAATTTTAACCTCCAGTTTCCTTCCGAACGACCACCGACATAATCCGTTTTTTTAAAAATTTAAAAACCCTAGTTTCATGAAAACTACACTTACCCGAACCCTTATTGCAGGGGTATTAACTGCATCGTTTGTAATTATTGCTTGTCAAAAGTCAAAGGTCCCAGATCTTCCCGCTTCTAAATCAGAAAGTACTGAAATCTCAAAAGCACCCACTTCTAATGTGGTTTTAGAAAATAGCTCTCTTTTAACTGATGAAGTGACTTTGACAGCTCCTGAGCAAGTGAATGTTAATGAGTCGTTTAATATATCTGCCGCGATCAATTGCGGAAGAATCTCAATTGAACGTGGTTACATTTTAGCAGGAGACGGAATTACAAAAATTTATAAGAATCTATCATGCTCCATGAATTTACAATGGGAAACTATTGTCAACTTTCAATGCGATAATGTGGATGCCAGCTGGAATGGTTCATTTGCAGAAGCGGGTGACTATATTTTCCGGACAAAACATAATCAATCTGATGGCAATTGCAACGCATCAGGCGCCTGCACATTGTTTAATGGAAATCAATTCGATTGTTTTGTAATTAAAGCCGTCAATTCATGTACTACTTCATTTACAGGTAAAGCTTTTGACTGCGGAACCAGCCGAGTGGCTGAATATACTTTCACTTCAGCAGAGGCTATTACCGGCTTCAAAATCCAGGGTGGTTTAACAAACTTCACAGGTGATGATGCTGAAGTAACATGGACCGGTGGAAGTAATATCACAAAATTACAATGGACAGTGGGTAGTAGTTCAAACCGTGTCATCAAAGTAGAAGGAGATATTGCTGCCTGCGAAACAATTACGATCAGGATAACATGGAACTCGACAAACTCAGGCGGAGTTATTACGGGCAGTTGGTCAGTTAAAGCTAGCGGTGCTGATGTTGCTCCTGCTGTTGCCGGATTGACATGTAATTAATTTTCTGCATCCTTATTATAAAGTAAAAGTCCCGCTTTGCCGGGGCTTTTCTTTTTTGTTCTTTAAAAATGGTTAAACTTTTTTAGAAAGAGGATGTTTTAATTGACATCCTTCTGGTGGTCAATGATGAACTGAATGATATTCTCAAGAGAAGTATTTATCCGGGAGATAGCATCATTGATATCTTCACGGCTTACCTGTGCCGCAAATGCAGGTGATTTTAATCTTTTCAAAACGCTTTTTACTTCCAATCCTTCATATCGTGTAGGACGAATAAGTGCTGCAGCATGTACAAAGCCAGATAACTCATCAAAAGCATAGATCATTTTATCCATTGTGTTATTTGGTTCCACACCAAAATAACCCGGTCCGTGTGAAGCAATACAATGAATAACTTCAGGGTCAATATTTCTTTTTTCTAATTCTTCAATGATGATGCGGCAATGATCGTCAGGATATTTTTCCCAATCAGCATCATGTAACAAACCTGCCAGTTCCCACTTCAACGCAGTATTTTCATCAGCATTTTCTTTTTCAAGGGCCCACGCTTTCATCACAGCGGCTACCTGTTTCATATGCAGCCGAAGCTTTTCATTGGGTACCCATTCATTTAATAATGTATTAGCTTCTTCAATAGACATAAGATTGCCTGCATTCGCAGGATTACCAAAGCTGTTACGGCCGAGATTATGAGACATGCGAAAAAGATTTTAAGTATGGCAAGATAATAATTAATGGAAATCATATCTCACCGGGAAAAAATGTTTGTTTACCGAAATCGGCAACCTTATCATAATCAGCCGCTGTAATTTGCGTGATAATTAAACCATCCATAAATGTCATTAAAGATCACAGGTAAAACTCCATCCGGAAAACATTTGGAGAAATTAAAACGATCACCGAATTATAAAAAGAATGCTTTTCAGAATCTATCTGATACACCGATGAAACCAGATGATATTTCCTATTGGAAATTGAT
The DNA here is from genome assembly GCA_044867875.1 of Chitinophagaceae bacterium. Taxonomy (GTDB): domain Bacteria; phylum Bacteroidota; class Bacteroidia; order Chitinophagales; family Chitinophagaceae; genus VBAS01. Next base: position 3,977 of record JBIOVR010000342.1, on the reverse strand, counting down.
GAAAGAGTTCATTCGTAAAAACAAGAACACAGTTCCGCCCGCAAAATTGCCTTCAATAAAAACTGATCTTTCAAAGTTGAATTCATCGGATCCCGTGATCGTATGGTTTGGACATTCGTCTTATTTGATTCGTATTGAAAACAAGAACTTTCTAATTGACCCGGTTTTTAGTGGCAATGCAGCGCCATTATCTTTTATGATAAAAGCTTTTCCGGGAAGTAATATTTATAAGCCGGAAGACATGCCAGCGATTGATTACTTAATTCTCACACATGATCATTATGACCATCTTGATTTTAAAACTGTAAGAAAGCTCAGGAATAAAGTAAAAAATATTTATTGTTCATTAGGTGTCAGCTCGCATTTAAAGTATTGGGGTTTTGATATAAATAAGATCACAGAAATAGATTGGTGGGAATCAAGACAGTTAGAAGAAGAGATTTCATTGACAGCGGCACCGGCCCGCCATTTTTCCGGACGAGGAATTAAAAGAGGTCAAACATTCTGGTCATCATTTATTTTAAAAACGAAAGATCATAATTTATATCTCGGCGGTGATTCTGGTTATGATTCACATTTTAAAGAGATCGGGAATAAATACGGTCCATTTGATATTGCTATACTTGAAGCAGGGCAGTACAATACTATGTGGCCTCTCATCCATATGATGCCAGAAGAAGCGGTGCAGGCCGCTGTTGATCTAAAAGCAAAGTCATTATTACCTGTGCATTGGGGCAAATTCACATTAGCATTACATGCATGGGATGAACCCATCAAAAGAATACTGTATAAAGCAAAAGTATTAAATATGAAAGTGCATACTCCAAAGATTGGGCAGCCACTTATTCTTGAAGACGGTTTTAAAACAGATAGTTGGTGGAATTTGTAGGGTCATGACCTCAACTTTAATTTTAAGCGACAAAATTTTTACTGTAAATCAGTCTTTTATAAAGGTGCTATAAAAAATACTTCCCTTCTTTTTTGGAAATAAACTTTATTCAGGCCTATCTTCGCAGCCCCTTAAAAAAAACTACGGGGAATCAGTTTGAAGGATGGTTCAGCTGATCATTTTTTAACCGGCTTAATAGCCAAAAGATTTCTTAAATGAGCAAACTACATTTCACAACAAAACATGCAAATGCGGCTACCGTAAAACGCGACTGGTATATCGTTGACGGTACTAATCAAACCGTAGGACGTATGTGTTCAAGGATCGCAGCAGTACTGCGTGGCAAGAACAAAGCATCTTTTACTCCACACGTTGACACTGGAGATTTCGTAATTGTAATTAACGCCGACAAAGTTGTTTTCACCGGCAACAAACTTGAGGAAAAAGAGTACGATCACTTTACTGGTTATCCAGGTGGTTTAAAAGTAGAGACAGCAAAAAATTTGTTGACTCGTCGTCCTGAGAATGTTATTGAAAGAGGTGTAAAAGGAATGTTGCCAAAAAATCGCCTTGGCCGCAAGATGTACAAAAAGCTTTTTGTGTATGCTGGCGCTGAACATCCACATGGTGCACAACAACCAAAAGAATTCAAATATTAAATCTCTAATTCCAAATAAATAAAAATGGAAAAGCAAAAAACAGGAGTTGGTCGTCGTAAAGAAGCTGTGACAAGAGTTTTCGTTTCAAAAGGAAGCGGTAAGATCATAGTAAACGACAAAGACTATAAAGAATATTTTTCACTGGTGTATTTGCAAAACCAGGTGATCCGTCCTTTAAAGACTGTAGAAGCTGCAGATAAATTTGATATTAAGATCAATGCTGCAGGTGGCGGTGTTAAAGGGCAAGCTGAATCAGCTATGCTTGGTATCGCAAGAGTATTGATTGATATTAACCCAGAGTTTCGTCCTGCATTAAAAGCTGCAGGCTTGTTGAAACGTGACCCAAGATCAGTTGAACGTAAGAAGTTCGGTCATAAGAAAGCAAGAAGAAGCTTCCAGTTCAGCAAACGTTAATCACAATTTGCAATTACAAACTTTAAATTTCAAATTATTATAATGGAAAATAATACATCCTTACAGCAGCAACTTCTCGAAGCAGGTGTTCACTTTGGTCACTTGCGTAAGAAGTGGAATCCAAAAATGCTTCCTTACATCTTTGCTGAAAAGAAAGGTATTCACATCATTGACCTTAATAAAACAACTGAGTGCCTGCAGGAAACTGCAGCTGTATTAAAGCAGATTGCACGCAGCGGTAAAAAAATTCTCTTTGTTGGAACAAAGAAGCAGGCAAAAGATATTGTGACTGAATGTGCACAGAAAGTAAACATGCCTTATGTAACTGAACGTTGGTTGGGTGGAATGCTTACTAACTTCAATACAGTTCGTAAAAGTGTAAAGAAAATGCAGAGCATTGAAAAAATGTTAGGCGATGGTTCTTTTGACAGCATTACAAAAAAAGAACGTCTTACACTTAGCCGCGATAAAGAAAAAATGGAAAAGGTTCTTGGTGGTATCGCACAACTAAGCCGTGTTCCAGCCGCATTGTTCATCGTCGATATCGGTCATGAGCATATCGCATTAGCAGAAGCAAAGCGTCTTGGTGTTGGTACATTTGGTGTTGTTGATACTAACTGTGATCCAAACAAAGTTGATTTTGCAATTCCTGCAAATGATGATGCAACAAAATCGATCGCAATCATTACTCAATACATCACTGCAGCAATTGCAGAAGGGTTAGCTGAACGCCAGGCTGCAAAAGATGAGGAAACAGATGATGCATCTCTTTCAGATGAGAATCAAAAGAAAGCTGCAAGAATGGAAGCCGAAGCACAAGCTGAAGCAGGCGGTGGTGGTAAACCTCGTGGTGGTGGTCAACCAAGACGTCGTACACCAAGCAGTCCAAAGAGAACAAGTAACAGGTAAGATGTTGATGTAGAAGTATGATCATGTAGTCAACATTATTACTACTATCATCTTCCGTTGCGTCGCACTCTTTTACGTTCAGTTCTTTATTCAGCAGGTAAATCAAGACGACTACGAAGTCATTCTTAATTTTTAATCTTTAATTCTTTTAAAATGTCAACCGTAACAATAAGTGCACAGGATATAAATAAGTTGCGCCAAATGACCGGCGCCGGCATGATGGATTGCCGTAAAGCTTTAACAGAAACCAATGGCGACTTTGAAGCAGCAATTGACTGGTTAAGAAAGCAAGGTCAGAAAGTAGCCGCTAAAAGAGGTGATCGTGAAGCTAAAGAAGGTGTTGTTATTGCTAAAACAACCGATGATAACAAAACAGGTATTGTTGTTTGTGTAAGCTGCGAAACAGATTTCGTTTCTAAGAATGCAGACTTTGTTGCATTTGCTCAAAGCATTGCAGATGCAGCGATAGGGCACAATGTAAAAAGCCTGGAAGAATTGATGAATGCAAAAGCTCCTCATGCTACAGTAGCAGAGCTGGTAAATGATAAATTGGCAGCGATCGGGGAAAAGATTGGAGTTACAAAATTCGAAAGGATCGATGCTGAATATGTTGCTTCATATATTCATGGTGCGTACAGAATTGGTGTATTAGTTGGATTAAATAAAGATGCAGCTGAAGTTGGTAAAGATGTAGCTATGCAAATTGCTGCGTTGAATCCTGTGGCTGTTGATGCAGCATCAGTTTCTGCTGATGTAATTGCCCGTGAAAAATCGATCATTGTTGAATTAATGAAGCAAGATCCAAAGATGGCAGGCAAACCTGATGAAATGCTTGCAAAAATTGCCGAGGGTAAAATGGGAGCTTTCTTTAAAGAACAAACTCTCACTGCACAAGCTTTTGTAAAAGACGGAAGCAAAACAGTTGCTGATTATTTGAAAGAGAATGGTGATGTGAAAGTGACAGAGTTTAAGCGAGTGGCGTTAGGATAAAATCATTTCCAGTATTAATAATAAAATGCTCCGGATCTTTCGGAGCATTTTCATTTCTGTAATGAGTGTTCATAATAACGATTTATTCATCTTTTAAAAATTTGAGTTTATTATTA
>JBIOVR010000341.1:0-12685 GCA_044867875.1 Chitinophagaceae bacterium | reverse complement strand
CTCAACATAATTGCGTTGTAGAAGAAGACAATCATTAATTGAATCCGGAAAGGATCTATTAGGATCTTCAATACAAATTGAAATTGAAGAAAGGGTATCAGCAGTCGGGATTCCTTTGTATTTTTATTTTAAAGTAAAGAATGGATCGAAAGTTTGATGAAATAAAAGTACTCGTTACACGCAGCATTCCAGTTCTTGGTGTTGAGATGCTGCGCAAAGAAGGATTTTCTGTTACCGCCTGGCCGCATGAAAGACCAATGACTGATGAGGAATTAATTACTGCGGGTAAAAAGCATAATGTTATTCTTTGCGTAAGCGCCGATAATATTGGTACAAATTTTATTAATGCCTGTCCACATCTTGAAATGATCTCCCAATTTGCTGTGGGCTATGATAATATTGATGTTCCCCTTGCTACAAAACTTGGAATACCTATTGGCTACGCTCCGGGGGCAATGAATGAAGCAACGGCCGACGTTGCTTTCGGATTAATGATAGCTGTAGCAAGAAAATTCTTTTATATGCACAAAGGGATTTTAAGAGGGGAGTGGACCTATTTCAAACCAAATGCAAATCTTGGTATTGAGTTAAATAATAAAACGCTTGGCATATTCGGATTGGGAAGAATTGGTCTTGCAATGGCACGTCGTTGTAAAGGAGCATACAATATGAATATTATTTATTGTAACAGAAAAGTAAACCCTGATGCCGAAACGCTGTATGGGGCTAAACTAGTGAGTTTTGATGAATTGTTACAGCAAAGCGATGTGATCTCCATTCATTCAGTTATGAGTAAAGAAACCAAGGAGATTTTTAATAAGGATGCCTTCAGCAAAATGAAGCCCTCATCAATTTTTATAAATACTGCAAGAGGGGGAATTCATAATGAACAGGATCTTATCGAGGCCTTGAATAATGGCCCTATCTGGGGTGCAGGGCTTGATGTTACGAACCCTGAACCAATGAAGCCGGATAATCCACTTTTAGAAATGGAAAATGTTTGTATCCTGCCTCATATTGGTTCTGCAACAATCGAAGCAAGAAATGAAATGTCAAGAATGGCTGCAGAAAATATTATCCAGTTTTACAAAAATAATTTTATTCCGCACCTTGTGAATCCGGATGTTTTAAAGAATAATTCATAATACTTAATTCTAATAACTCGAAATTTTTTAAGATGACGCCAGTATCTCATCATTATTCAAATGATACTGACAAGATCGATGAAGCTCTATCCAGGCTTCTTAAAAGAAAGCGATTATTAAATCCCACCGATAGAGTTTCAGAAATTTTATTTGGATTAATAATGGCGCTTTCTTTTACGTGTACAATAGGGATAGGTAAATCGGGCCAGACCGAAATAAAAGAATTGCTAATTGCTGCCATTAGTTGTAATGCCGCCTGGGGATTGGTAGATGCAATCATGTACATACTTGCATTGTTGGCAGAAAATAGCAGGAGCAAAAATATAGTTGACTTTGTACGCCATTCTTCCAAAGTTGAAAAAGCGAAAGAATACATTTCTGAAGCTTTGCCTCCTGCTGTTGCATTAGTAATGGAAACTGAAGAATTGGAACAAGTAAGAAAAAGAATTGCAAATTTGCCAGAATCATCTCTGTCATTTCGGTTGACTGCGGTTGATTTCAAAAATGCTTTAATTATTTTCCTGCTGATATTTATTTCTACTTTTCCAATTGTTATACCTTTTATTTTTATTCGTGATACGCACCTGGCATTACGTATCTCAAATATGATCGCTATTATATTGATGTTTTTATGTGGATGGTCACTGGCGAAGTATGTTGGTTATAATAAATGGTTAATGAGTTTTGGACTAACCTTAGTGGGGATTGTATTGGTCCTTTTAACGATCGCTTTAGGAGGTTAATTATGCGAAAAAAATATTTACTGCTGCTGATTGGATTTATATCGATCAAACTATTTGCCCAGGAAACTGCAACTGACACAGCCGATTCAAAATGGAATTTTTCAGCGTGGGCAGAGTATTTCATACTACCGGGAGAAGAAGATTTTTTTAACCCTACTTTTTATGCACGAAGTAAAAATCTTCATTTTGAAGGCAGATATAATTATGAAGACCGGAACACGGCTTCCTTTTGGGGAGGATGGAGATTCAAATTTGGCAAGGGAGTAAAATTTGTAATTGTTCCAATGGCAGGAATAGTTTTTGGAAATACAGATGGCATTGCACCGGGTCTTGAAATGGAGATCAGCTATAAAAAATTTGATCTCTATTCAGAAAGCGAACACGTTTTTGATCTTAACAGTAAGGAAAATAATTTTTTCTATATGTACTCCGAAATAGCTTTTAAACCTATCGAGGCTATACGTACAGGGATCATGACACAAAGAACAAAATTGTATGAAACAGACCGTGAACTTCAGCGGGGAATATTCGGAGAATATTATTTCGGAAGATTCAGGATCGGTGCTTTTTATTTCAACCCTTTTGCTGATGATAATTTTTTGATTGCTTCTTTCAGCGTGGATTTTTGAACTTATCTATTAAGGAATAATACCCATAACACAGCCAGCAATGGTCCAAGTATTGCGATCAAAATGCCTCCTATTCTAAAATCTTTTTGTTCCAGCAATTCCGTACTGTATACAATTGCATTAGGCGGGGTGGATACCGGGAGAAATAATGCTGTGGAAGTTGCGAGGCCAATAGCTAAGGCTACCTGTGTCTCAAAACCGATAAGAATAGCCATTCCCAATGGAATTAACACCGTGGCTGTAGCTGAGTTACTCATGATGTTTGAAAAGATCATGGTTGCATAGGAAAGGATAAAAATGAAAGCTGTGGTAGTAACATCCAATGTCCTTAATTGATTTGCATAATGACTCATTATTCCTGTGGACTGAAGCGCCTCACCAAGCGATAATCCGCCTGCCACCAAAAGAAGAGTGTCCCATGGCAATTTTTTTATATCAGTATTGTCGAGCACACCTGTAAGCGTAAGCACCACAATTGGAATTGCAGAAATTGCAGCGACGGTAATTCCATGAACAGAAGTTGTTAACCAAAATAACACTGTAACAATTATCACAACCATAACGATCCTCCGTTGAGTAGTTGGTTCTTTTGTTGTTTCGCTTGTTCGTTTGTTCATAAACTCAAATGAAACTGGTGCAGCTTTTTTTACAAACACTTTCAAGAGAACAAAACAGCTGATAGCCGTGAGTGCTACTGCGACGGGCACTCCATACTTCATCCAGCTCAAAAAATCAATTTTATGTCCTGAATTCTCCAATATCCCTGCGGCAATTGCATTTGGAGGAGTCCCGATAATGGTACCCATTCCACCCACAGTGGCTGCAATAGATATACCTAATAACAAAGCTTTACTGAAACCTGTTTTACCTACAGAAGCTACCAAAGGCATAACGGCCGCAACTACCATGGCGGCTGTTGCCGTATTTGACATCAGCATGGACGCTGTCATGGTTGTGAACATTACGGCAACTAAAATATTCCTCGGTTTGGTTCCTGAAAGTAAAAGTGTAGCTCTTAAAAGTTGTTGATCCAATTTTGTCTTTGTCATGGCAGTTGCCATAAAAAAACCTCCGAGCAATAACCAAATAATACTGCTTGAAAAAGTATTTACAAACCTGTCGATCTTTTGAGGCGCTGAATTAAGATTGGGATTGCCTAAAGTAAAAACCAGGTAAGCAATTATGAAAAGGCTTACTGCGAAAGGAGGGATCGCTTCTGTTATCCATAAACCGATCGCAAAGAACATTAAAAAAAGTACATATAATTGAGAGTCGGTGAATTGCGGTTCCTTAATAAGAAAAGTTAATGCTAAAGCAACTACTGCTGATCCTAAAAAAGAAAGGATCGATCTTCTTCTTTTCTTTTTTTCAACTGAGACCGTTGGTTCGCTCATTTTGAGATCGATTTTTAATGGAAGATAAACGTGGCTTGAAATTAGAAACTGATCTATGAATTTATTAAGATAGTTTGTAGATGAAATTGTTTTACATAATTGTAAATTGAAGACGGCTTTCAAAGAATTGAATTTTTCCTTTCATGCCATACCTGTCAAGGACTCCATACCCATAAATAAGTTCAAACCGAATCACTTTCGTCATATACCAGTTGATCATTGGAGTGATGCGCCACATTTGACCTCCTTTTATATTCCCACTATTTAAATTAAGTGTAGAAGCAGCAACTACAGCCTCAATTTCTCCTAATCCTCCTTTAAATACTGATTTCTTTACTGGTACGAATCCAAAAATGCTTCCTTCTGTTCTGTAAGGACGTGTGGAACCGGTAATGGAGTAGCTGATCATAACATTTCCACCAGAGAATCTATGATCACCTTTGTCACTATAAAAATTATGAGTAATAACTTCGGAGCCGACAGTAAAGCGTTTATTAGTGTAGTATATCTCACCTCCTATATGACTCGAATGATCGGTTTCAAAAGAACCGGTATTTATTAGTTGAGGAGTGTTATTCGATTCAGGTCTTGACTTTAAAGTCATCTTTCCATCAAGAGGTTTTGCATATCGCAGGTTGGTAGCAATATGAAGTGTTTCTTTCTTTTCAGGATTGTTGATCGGTAACCAACCAATACGGGCCACATACTGCCATGCAAAAGTTGAAAAGCCCTGACCTTTTGAAATGAAATCATTATAGTATCCCAGGTTCCAGAATATTTTTGATTTTGGCAACATGCCAAAGAATTTGATCCCATCCGCCAGAATAGGAATTACATCCAATGCCATCTGTCTTTCATAACCCCACGGAGAGTGGCCATTCATCACTTTTATCATGGAGAAACCTTCTTTTGTACGGCCGACAAAAATGTGCCCTTTCAATTCAGGCACACCGACGGTAACACCTGATTCACGCATCATCCAAACTTTATCATTGCCATCGTACATGTAAGCAAACTTCCATGCGATAGTTCTTTTTACGGTAGTGAGTACACCACTACCAAGCAAACGGAAATCTCTTGTTTTTACTGTCGGATCTATATTTATGTTCGCAGTATCCATTTGTCTTTTGAAAATATCGTCCTGGACATACGTGGAAGCATCAAGAATATAGCCGGCCCCAATTCTAAAAGTTGAATAAGGTCCATTGAATTCGTTGGGTGGTAATTTTTTAGAAATTGAGTCCTGACCTCGTTTTTCAATGGTTAATCCTTCCGTGCCATCGGGAACAGTTTTCTTTTCCTGGCAAATGGATTGATAAGGCAACAACAGAAACGCTGCCACTGTCAAACATAGCAGTGGCAGCGTTTCATATGATCCCTTTCTACGTATAATTATAAAAAAGCCTTTGATTAACTTCAAGGGTTTGTATTTTATAAGGTTTATGGATTTAAAATTACAGCTTTTGACCGGTTAAAGCTGCTGGATCCATTAGCTTCTTGATCTGGTCTTCTGTCAATAATTTTTTCTCCCTTATAAGTTCAAGAATTCCCTTGCCACTTTGAAGTGCTTCTTTTGCTAATTCGGTTGTTTTTTCATATCCGAGAACAGGGTTAAGAGCTGTTACAATCCCTATAGTAGTTTCTAAATAACGTTTTAAAACGGCTTCATTAGCGGTAATTCCATCAATGCAGTTTTTGCGAAATAAAGGCAGCGTCTTAAAGAAAAGTGCTTGTGATTCCATAATGGAGGTTGCAACCACCGGCTCATACGCATTTAATTGCAGGAGACCATCCCGTGATGCTATTCCCACTGTTGCATCGTTGCCCATTACTTTGTAACACACCTGGTTCATCAACTCAGGCATTACAGGATTTACTTTTCCCGGCATAATGGATGAACCTGGTTGAAGAGCAGGTAGATTGATCTCAAAAATACCGTTACGGGGACCTGAGGTTAGGAAGATCAAATCGCTGCTGATCTTGGAAAGAGTAACAGCCAGGTTTTTATAGGCGGAAGAAAACATTACAAATGCCTGCATGCTGCTTGTTGCTGCTATCAGATCTTTAGCCAAATGCATGGGCTTGCCTGTAATTTTTGCAAGTTGAGCTGCACATTTTTCTGCGTAACCGGGACTTGCTGTTAAACCAGTACCTATAGCTGTTGCACCCATATTCTCTTCATATAAATATTCTTCGCTTTTGCGGAGAGCATCAATTGCACCGTCGATCTGTCCTCCGAAAGCATGAAATTCCTGTCCCAAGGTCATAGGAACAGCATCCTGGCCTTCAGTACGACCCATCTTTACAAGGTTCTTAAATTCTTCTCCTTTTTTGTGGAAGGCGGCAGACAAATCCTTTGCTTCTTTTATCACTTTGTCATTATGTAATAACAAGGCCACATGAATAGCAGTAGGATAAACATCGTTTGTTGACTGTCCCATGTTCAGATCATCATGGGGTTCTATGAATTGGTATTCTCCTTTTTTCTTTCCCATCATTTCAAGGGCAATATTGGCCAGTACTTCATTCGCATTCATGTTGGCAGATGTTCCTGCACCACCCTGGTACATGTCTGTCAAAAACTGGTCATGGTATTTTCCATCTATCACGGCCTGGCAGGCTTTTTCTATAGCATCCATCCTGTCTTTTTTCATTCTTCCTACTTCGGTATTGGCACGGGCAGCAGCTAATTTTACCATAGCATAGGCCTTTACATAATCCGGGTAAAAGTTTGTTTTTACTCCGCTGATCTGGAAATTCTCAAGTGCCCGAAGTGTTTGCACTCCATAGTATGCATCAAAAGGAATTTCTTTTTTACCAAGCAAGTCACTTTCGGTACGGGTTTTCTGTGCCTGTGTAAACTGAAAGCAAATAAGCATCAGTAAAGGCAGCATAATAAATTTTATCTTCTTCATTTTATTTTAATTTTTTGGTCGGAATAAATAAACTTGTTACAGATTAATTGCGCCCAGAATATATCCTGGGCGCAATTGAATTCAGTACGTCAGACCAGCAATGGTCAATATTTAAAGAAAAGCTGTTGTAGTTGTTTTTTATCTTTTGACTTTGTCAGACCAAGCATTAATAATATCCTTGCTTTTTGAGGAGTCAGGTCATCAGAAACGATGGTGCCAAGCTCATCATCATTGATCTCATCATGAAGCAAAACACGACCGGAAGGAGTGCGGCTTGCGCGGCAAACGACGACGCCTGCTGCCACAGCTCTTTTAACAGCCTCCATATACGCTTTATTAAAATTACCGTTGCCAACACCTGCGATCACGATGCCGTCTACTTTTTTAGCAACCAGCATATCGATCATATCAGGTGGTGCGTCAGCGTACATGTAAACAATATCTACCCGGGGAAGTTTTGTATCGGCTTTAATAACGACAGGTGAATTGGGATCTCTTTCCCTTACTGAGTTTGCGTAATATTCAACTTTGCCATCGTAAGCATGGCCAATAGCACCTGTATTGGGAGATCCAAATGCATTTGTGAAGGTTGTGCTCATTTTCATTACTTCTCTTCCATCATATATGCCTTCATTAAAGGATACCAAAACTCCACGGCCTTTACTCTTTGGATCTATGGCTACGGTAATTGCGTCATACAAATTTTTTGGACCATCTGCACTGATCGCAGTGGAGGCACGCATAGAACCTGTTAACACTACCGGCATTGCTGATGGGATGACGAGGTCAAGAAAGTAAGATGTTTCTTCCTGTGTGTCGGTACCATGTGTAACAACTATTCCGTCTGCTTCCTTCTTTGCAATAATTTCGTTGATACGAACGGCAAGTTTTTTCCAGATATCAATGGTCATATCCTGGCTTCCTACAGAAGAAATTTGCTCACCGGTGATAGTGGCTATTTTCTTTACAGTTGGAATTGCTCCGATCAGATCTTCAATAGGAATTTTTCCGGCTGTATAACCGGCCCTGTCAGCAGATGCTCCTGCTCCGGCAATTGTTCCCCCGGTTGCTAAAATGATAACTCTTGGTAATTGTGCATTGACTTGTGCGATGACGATAACAAACGCTAAAAGTGAAACTAACTTTTTCATGATTTTTTAATTTTTTGATTAATGGTTTAGTGAAATTTTCTCTTCATGAGAATAGTCACCAAATGAGTAAATAAATTTTTTAATAGTCGAAGGGATCCTTAGTTTATGCAGTCGTGGGTTACAGTATTTCGTAGTCGTGGGTAACAATATTTTAGTTGTACACATCAATATTTTTATTTTATGCAAAGTCTCAAAATGCATTGTTGATCATAGCCACAAGGCTACGAACCATGTTTTCGTTTCTTGTAGAGGTTCAGGCAGGGTTGCTGAATAGGCTCAGCAGGGTTTCAATAATTCAAGCCAAATAGCTAAAGCTATTGTCAAATAAGTTTCCTGATCTTGGTTTATATACACTGTTTTCATGGGAGGGAAAGGAGATTGGATAAGTAGGGTTGATCTATAATGTTAAGGTAAATAAAATACTTGAATTGCTCCAAAATCTTTTTATTAATAAATGTGTTTGCTAATCCTGGTGTTTGGCACTTGTTTTTCCCTGTCTTTTCAAATGAATTACAAAGCTGGTTGTGTTTTTTTCTTCTTAGCTTTTTTTTCCGTGTTACATCCACCAAGACATGCAAATGGCGGAGTAAAAAGCATGACACCGAATTCAAACCCTGCGCCATTATTACCGTTAATCTCGTTTCCATAAGTCAACGCAAAAACAGCGTATTGACTCGGTTCCCAGCGCCATCCAAATTTATATTCGGGAACCGCTTTATTTTCTCCCATGGAGCCAAAAATTTCTGCTACAATAGACCCCTTCTCATTCCACGGATACCATGCCATCCGTGTTGAGTAAGTAAATGCAAAAGCAGTTTTCTGATCTACTCCATAGTGCCTGGTCATACTTGCCCCCGGCATAACGTCCCATTGCAATCTATTTTTCATAAATGGAAATGTTACCGGCGTATTCATCCAATAGGTTTGAAATGCATCTTTACTCCTGTCCTCACCATCAAGCGTACCCGGAAACATACCAGTACCGGCTTTAATGGCTGCTCCACCCGTCTTTGTTTTATTTTCATAAAACATATACTTCATATAGAATGATGTGGAATATCCATCATCAGTTGTCGCATCACCATCGTCATTGTATAAATAAGCAGCCATGGTGAATTCCCATTTAGGAAAAAGGGAATAAGTGTTCATCAGCATTGAATTTCTTTGCCCATAAGTTGGGATCAGGGTGATGGTACCATGAGCTTTTGATATCCAGCTATCAGAGTTGAATTGTTGCGCTTTGGTTTCACTAAGAAATAAAACCATACAAATAAATTTTACCGCTATCAACTTTGCGGTATGCACTTTTTTCAATGCAGATTTGTTCATAGATAAGGTTTATTGCATGAAAAATCTTTTACACTATTCTCTAATTATTACATGCTCTTTGTTGTTAACCGGAATTGGTTTTCACTTTATGCTATTTATTAAAGAATGATATCTGTTCCAATCGTGATCGTTGTCCCTGTTTGTCCTTCTTTATAAAGTCCAAAAGTTCCTCCTGCCGCACTCTTATATACTCTCATTGCCTGGGCATTTAACCTCCAGCTTCTGTTTTTCAACGGATAGATGTTTACACCGCCACCCGCTTCCCAGGGATGTCTTTTAAATTCATCCCAGAAAAAAGAGTTGATCGCATAAAGGCAAAGTTTTTTTGGAACGATCATGTGTGAAAGTTGCAAAGCATATCCATAGTCTTTGATGGTATTGATTGGCACAGGCCCGGTTGCAGTAAACTTTGAAAGTTTACGTCCGTATACTTCTAAATAAGCATTGAATCCTTTATACTTTACACCAAGATCAACCGCAAACTGATCTACATCCGCATTGTCAACAGTTACGTTATCTGCAAGTGCACCAGTTTCAAAAAATAAAACTCCGTCAGTCATTCTTACCTGAGTGTTATCTGGCGAAGGGGTGCCTATATTATTAAACCTGTCTTCACGGCTATGAACAAAAGAGGCACCGAAACGTGTAGCTGGTTTTTCATGATGCTCAAGATCCCCAAATCCACCCCGTGGTCCATATTCACCAGTTGTAGGCATCCACCAGATGGTAGCACTTTTTGAAAGATCCCTTGTAAGATTTGCGGCTTTAATTCCTAAGCTGCTCAAATTGTTTCCAAGCATCAAATTGTATCGCAGCCTTGGTAGAATTTCTCCTGTTAGCCAGACACCATTTGTAAATCCTCCTCTCAATGCCTCTTCCCCCATTGTACGATCAGTCGATGCATAGAAAGGAAAAGGTCCCTGCATTGAACGCACCGACAAATTTGGTCCTACACCAATTCCTGCTCTGAAATGTTTGTTGAATGAATACTGAATATTTCCATATATCAATGATTGCTGAGTTGTGAAAACTGTCCATACAGTGGCAGCATAAGTTAATTTAGGGGTGCCTAACCAACCTGAAAACCATATCATAGTTCTATGCCAGAAAAAATCATTTCGACCAACAAACTCACGAGGTCTTCCAAGATGATCGTACCATGTTTGATAGCCGGGTAATTGATTAAGATAACGGGCAATAGCATAAATACTGATATTAAGAGTTCCGAATTTGGTTCTTACCATATCGAAGCCTCTGCCAGGTGTAAACTCACCGGATGCAACATTTTCATAGGTTGAATCCTTTACTGGTCCCCTTTTCATAAGAACTATTTGAGAATCCAATACAGGGGTTTCATTCTGTGCAAAAAATATTAATGGAAAGAAAAGAGCTATGGTTGATAAAATAATCGTTGCTGATAGTGCTTTAACTATTTTCATGCAGTATGGTTTATTTTTTTTTAATTTGAAAAAATCCTTTTCAATTTTTCTCAATACCTGAAGACGGAGTTGGTGGCGGGATCTTTTTTGGATCATTTACATGAGCTTTTTCCCAGGCTCTCACTTTTATTCTTGCAGCATCAAATAACCGCTCATAATTGCCTTTCAATAATTTTTGTTTTGCTTCCGGAGTAAGTTTATCAAATAATGGTTTATACATACCCAATATCTTCAGATAAGATGCCTGGTCTGATGGCGCTACTTCATCAGTACCCATTAAAAAACGATCAGGATATTTATTGATAACCGCTGCTGTATTAGCTGTTGCTTCAGGTGTTTCAGTTACATATTTGGCTACTTCTGTCCACGAAATGTCAATATAGATATTACTTGATTGTGCATTTGCAAGTGCTTTATCCAGCATTGCCATTTGATCTTTTATAGGACGAACAA
This sequence comes from Chitinophagaceae bacterium, assembly GCA_044867875.1. Classification (GTDB taxonomy): domain Bacteria; phylum Bacteroidota; class Bacteroidia; order Chitinophagales; family Chitinophagaceae; genus VBAS01. The sequence goes on along the minus strand of JBIOVR010000341.1, from coordinate 1,487 downwards.
TTCTTCCTACACCACAATGCGCCCATATAATTGGCGTATTACGATGTCTTGCAAACAAGGCTTTGATCTGTTCAATATCCCAGTTCTCCTGTCCTGATTTTGGGAATGGCATATTGATGTCATTATGCAGGATAACTAATAATCCTGATTCAGCACAGAAATCAAGTATGCGATCGAGTGCAGGATTGTTTAATGTAGCAACAGGACCAGCAACCTTTGATGAAACAAATTCTTTATGGATCGAGAATTCGCCAATGCCTGTAAATACACCGGGAAATGTTGTCAATACTCTTTTAATATGATCGGTGGCATACATATCAGCAGGATTGAAACCGGTGATCATCGGATCAAATCTTGCCTGCTGTTCTTTTGTAAGCGATTTGTACGCCATCGCTATATAGGCATCAGTGAACGAATAATAATAAAGAGGATCATCACTAGCCAGGTAATAAGTAGGAGCGAAGTTGCCGCTGTTATTATAATTCCACATTTGCTGAAGTGGAATACCAAACAAAGCAACACGTCCAACTTTGTTTCCCATTATTTCGAGAAACTTGTGAATGTCTGTTCCTTCCTGTACATAATTTGTCAAATGGAAATGCGAATCATTAAGCACAACTGAATCTTTACTGCCCTGTGCAAATCCATTATTTGAAAACAGGAATAAAAAAAATAGAGGAATAGCAAGCCTGATAAAAAAGGTTTTTAATTTCATAAGTTAGGTAATGATAAAATTGAAGTTATATAAAATTGATCAACACTAATGCCCCGTTGAAGGAAAAATTAGCCAGAGAAATATTTTATTATCCAGAACTCTGAACCTGCCTTTAGGAAAAGAAGGCCAACATATTTTATGTAGAAAACAACCGGCCCTTTTTGATCGCGGCCGGTTGTTTTTGTAACTACGTGAGTAATTTATTTTTTAGGAGTGATCTGGTAAGGATTTACACCTAATTGTTCAATTATGTATTTAATAGTCTGAATTGCTTTTGCACTATTTCCAGCAGGAGTTAATGGAGGAGAGATAACTGCAATTCCAAACTTGCCGGGAACTACAGCAATGATACCGCCACCCACTCCGGATTTCGCAGGTGCACCAGTTGCATAAAGCCACTGACCTGAGTCGTCATATAAACCTGCTGTTGCCATAACCGGTAAAACGTATTTTACTGTTTCAGGAGAAACGCATACTTTTTTAGTAACAGGATTTACTCCACCATTGGCAAGTGTTCCCGCCATCTCTGCAAGATCTTTTGCATTCACGCTGATAGCACATTGTTTGGTATAGATATCAGTGGACTGTACGGGATCAAAATACATTCTTCCGTAAGCATAAAGCAAATGAGCGATCGCCTGGTTGCGAAGATTATCGCCTGCTTCGCTTATATATACGGGCATATCAAGTGACAGTTGTCTACCTGCAAAATCACTATGAACCTGGAGAATGCTTTTCCATTTAGCTGCAGAGTCTGCTCCTTTTATAAGAC
>JBIOVR010000340.1:0-3442 GCA_044867875.1 Chitinophagaceae bacterium | reverse complement strand
AAAGAACAGCAAGCAAATTCTTTCTGTTCTTTTTAGCAGAGGAATTGGTTCTCATTGAAATTGGTTCGAAAATTTAGAACGCATATTAACTCCTATTCTTGCTTTAGCTCTCCAACTTTTATCTATTTAATTAAATTTAATGACCATGGTTAAGATTGTTATAAAACATATCTCTATAAAATCGTATTTCTCCCTGTGACCTGTTTCGTAAAAACACTTAACTTCGGTCTTGAATAGTTGTTTAACTAACTAATTTGATATGGAAAAAAGGATCATTAAAAAGGTGGCAGTTTTAGGAAGTGGCGTTATGGGTTCCCGCATTGCCTGTCATTTTGCAGGAATTGGCTTGCAAGTTTTGTTACTTGATATTGTACCCAAAGAAGCAGCCGAAAGTAAAAAGCCCTCTGACCGAAATAAGATCGTGAATGATGCATTGACTGCTGCTATTAAATCAAACCCCTCTCCTGTTTACCATAAAAATGATATCAAAAAAATTACAACCGGGAATTTTGATGACGACATGAAAAAAATAAATGATTGTGATTGGGTGATCGAAGTAGTTGTCGAAAGATTAGATATAAAAAAACAAGTGTATGAAAAAGTTGAACAGTTTCGTAAACCAGGAACATTAATTACCTCAAATACATCTGGCATTCCAATTCATATGCTGTCTGAAGGACGCAGTGATGATTTTAAAAAACATTTTTGCGGTACACACTTTTTCAACCCACCCCGCTATTTAAGATTATTGGAAATAATTCCAACGCCAGATACAGATCCTGCTATTATAAATTTTCTAATGAATTATGGCGATCTCTATCTTGGTAAAACAACTGTTTTGTGTAAAGACACTCCGGCATTTATTGCAAACCGCATTGGTGTGTTTGGAATTATGTCACTTTTTGGATTGGTTGATAAATTAGGACTATCAATTGACGAAGTGGATGCATTGACGGGTCCGATCATTGGTCGTCCAAAATCTGCGACATTCCGAACTGCTGATGTTGTGGGTATTGATACATTGGTGAAGGTCGCAAAAGGTGTTGCAGATAATTGCCCTAATGATGAAGCAAGAGATGCGTTTACTATTCCGGCATGGCTGCAAAAAATGGTGGACAACAATTGGCTTGGTGATAAAACCGGCCAGGGCTTTTTCAAAAAAACAAAAGGAAGCGGTGGTGAAAAAGAGATCCTTACAATTGATCTTAAATCATTTGAATATAAACCAAGAGTAAAACCAAAGTTCGCAACCTTAGAAACTGCTAAACCCATCGATGATCTATACACAAGATTGAAAATGCTTGTTGCTGGCAGTGATAAAGCAGGCGAATTCTATCGTCATTTTCATTATGGATTGTTTTCTTATATCTCGCATCGCATTCCTGAGATCAGTGATGAGCTTTACCGTGTTGATGATGCAATGATGGCAGGCTTTGGCTGGGAGATCGGCGCCTTTGAAAGCTGGGACGTACTTGGTGTTGAAAGAACAGTAAAAGCGATGCGGGATGCTGGATATAAGATCGCTGGATGGATCGATGAAATGTTAGCGGCAGGTAATAAATCATTTTACAAGATTGAAGATGGTAAAAAACTATACTATGATCAAAACAGTAAAACATATAAACCATTGCCCGGAGGTGATGCATTTATCGTAATGAGCAATTATCAGGATAAACAGATCTGGAAAAATGGAAGTTGCAAATTATATGATCTTGGTGATGATGTATTGGGATTACAATGGTTCACAAAAATGGGAAGTATAGGTGGTGATGTGCTTGCAGGTATTCAAACTGCAATTGATAAAGCCGAAAAAAATTATAAAGGATTAGTGATCGCTAATGAAGGACCCAATTTTAGTGCTGGTGCAAATGTTGGAATGATATTCATGTTGGCCATTGACCAGGAATATGATGAACTGGATATGGCAATAAGAATGTTTCAAAATACAATGATGCGTGCCCGGTATTCATCAATACCTGTAGTAACAGCTGCACATGGTTTAACATTAGGCGGAGCTTGTGAACTTAGTCTGCATTCTGATAAATGTTGTCCTGCTGCTGAAACTTATACAGGTCTTGTTGAACTTGGAGTTGGTTTAATTCCGGGTGGTGGCGGTACAAAAGAATTTACATTACGAGCCTCCGATGAAATGCATGAAGACGAACCGGAAACTATTACCCTTAAAAATAGATTTCTTTCTATTGCTACCGCTAAAGTAGCAACATCCGCATTTGAAGGATTTGATATCGGTATCTACAGGAAAGGATTGGATGAAGTAGTAATGAACCAGGGAAGAAGAATTGCAGAAGCAAAAAGATCTGTGATCGAGATCTATGATTCCGGCTATTCAATGCCTGTTCAACGTAAAGATGTAAAAGTGCTGGGTCAGTCTGCGCTTGGCGCTTTGTATGCAGGCATTAATGGTATGTGGCGGGCAAACTATGCAACAGATCACGATGTAGTAGTTGCAAAAAAATTGGCGTATGTAATGTGTGGCGGCGATCTTAGTGAACCTTCTTTCGTGTCAGAACAATATTTACTTGACCTGGAAAGAGAAGCCTTTTTATCTCTTTGTGGTGAAAAGAAAACACTGGAAAGAATTCAATCCGTATTAAAAGGCGGAAAGCCAATAAGAAATTAGGAATTAGTAATTAAAGAATCAATAATTTTAAGCGTTAACTAAAACTAACGCTTTTTTTATGATCTCAAAAAGAGTCTTTCTTTACAGGCTTTATATCGTTCTAAATATAGCGGTCATCTGGGTTATATTCAGCCTGATCTTCCTGTACAATATTGTGGAAGTGGATAAAGAAGTTTTAGCCACAAGGCGACTCAGTTTCTTTACACTTGCATTTGCTGTTATCGGATTCATTGTCGGTGGTGCAGAATCTTTCTTTCTTAAAGATGCCTTTCGAAAAATACCCATTTGGCTTTCCATCATATTGAGAATGACGTTAACATTTTTGTTAGTCATTGTGGTAGCTGTTATTTTATTACTTGGCTATTATGTTTTTCGTTATAATGGTGAACTAAGTTTAATAGATTTTGAAAAAAACTTTGTTCAAAAGGTGATCCTCACACCTAGCTTCCTGATGGGTATGATCGATCTTGGTATACTTGCATTCATCTCGATCCTTGTACTTGAAATAGCTGACAAATACGGACCCGGTGGATTAAGGAATTTAATTCGCGGCCGTTATCATAAACCAAGGAAGGAAAACAGGATATTTCTTTTTCTCGACATAAATGATTCAACAACCATTGCAGAACAAATAGGTCATGAAAAGTATTTCAATATGCTGCATGATTTTTTTGCTGACATTACCGAACCGATTCTTGCAAATTGGGGACATATCTATCAATATGTAGGCGATGAAGTAGTTATTTGCTGGAAAAACAATCCAAAAAATAAATTACGTTGTTTAAGATTCGTGAGAGAGTC
>JBIOVR010000339.1:0-14362 GCA_044867875.1 Chitinophagaceae bacterium | reverse complement strand
CCGATGGTGATGTTCAAAGTAATGGTTGTGCCCGTTGGAGAATAAGAACATTCACTGCAACTGACGCATGTCTCAAGACAGCTACTACTTCACGTACTGTAAGATGGACATCTGATAATACTCCTCCAGTGTTTACAACAACACCGGCAAGTGTTGATATTGATTGTACAGCTCCGGTTCCATCATCAGTTTCTCCAACTGCATCTGATGCATGTGGTACGCCAACTGTAACAATGACAGGTTCAACTGATAATCCTGCTGATTGTACAACCGGGTTCAAGCGTATAGTTACAAGAACATGGACTGCCAGTGACGCTTGTGGAAAAACAGCGACTTACACACAAACAATTAGAGTAAGATGCTGTGAGACCATATGCACATTGACACAAGGCGCTTATGGCACTGCAGGTGGTACTATCTGTCTGCCAAATGGAACTACTGTTAACCAGACACAGATCATGATCGATGCACTGACAGCGGCCCCGGATAACAAGGTGGTCCTCGGTCGCCAGGATCTCAACAAGTATTGGGTAGTAAGACTATCTGATGTGACCAACGGCTATGTCTACAATATGTTATCAGGTGGTGGGCCATCATCAGCATTTGGTACTAGTATATCAGGTGTTCCTGAATATTCCAATGGATCAAGCTGGCCAGTTGTGCCTTTAGTAGGAGGCAAGAGTAAGAATCAGTTATTCTCTCAGACCCTTACATTATACTTCAATACTACAATAGCTGGTAGTACGCTTGCTAATGTATCGCTGAATGGTCTTGCTGTGATTGCTCCACGTAATTGTGGTACATCAGAACCAGCGGGTGCAGGAGTTCCAACACAATTGGTTTCACCGGATGTTTCATCTTACCTCGCAACTCATGGTTATGCGGTAACGGTTGCAGGATTATTGCAATTGGCAAATGATGCATTAGGTGGTGTAAATGTTAGTCCATTAACTCTGTCACAAATACAGGAGGCTGTTATGAATATCAATGAAACATTTGACGAATGTAAGATCCTGACCGGGTATGTAGCTGCAAGTAGCAGTGCTGGTAGAGTTATCACTAGCAATTCCACATCATCTCAACCTTCATTAATAGTAACTGCATTTCCAAATCCATATCAAGAGAATTTCTCTCTTAAAATTAATTCTCCGGTTACGGGACAGGCAATGATCAGTTTCTATACAATGGATGGCGTTAAAGTAGGAGAAATGAAAAGAGATGTTGTTGCAAAGACAGATGTATGGGTTCCTTATAATGTTCCTGCTGTTTATAGAACAAGGATCGTTTACACGGTCACTGTTGGATCATACAACGCAAAAGGTATTGTGTTAAGTCCTAATTAATCTGGTAAAAGAAAAACTCAGATATTCAAGTCCCTCGTTACGACGGGGGACTTTTTTCATTTGAACATCTATTGATATAAGCGCTTTTTTTATATTGATCTTTTAGTAAAGTCAGTTTATTTTAATAATTTACCACGGCAATAGATGCTTATGGCAAAGAAGAAAAAAATGGAAAAACATACTCATACCAAAATAGTTAAATCCAAAGCAGTACCCATACCCAACTGGCATATACCGCTTATTCTTATTATAACAATTATCATATATATCCCCGCTTTATCCGCAGGGTTTGTTAACTGGGATGATCCTGATTATGTTGGTAGAAATAACTATTTGATCCGCGATCTCAGCAGGTTACCGGATTTATTGACAACCCCAGTGCAGGGGAACTATCATCCTCTAACTATGTTCAGCCTTGCTTTGAATTTTGCTATCAGCGGAGAAAATGAATGGTCGTATCATTTGTTTAATATCATTTTTCATCTTGTCAATTGCTTTCTTGTTTACAGGCTGGCTTTTTTACTTTCAAAAAACAACCCGCTTGTTGCACTTGTTACATCGCTTCTTTTTGCTATACATCCTCTGCATGTGGAATCGGTGGCATGGATATCAGAAAGAAAGGATGTTTTGTATGCACTCTTCTTTATTGCGGGACATATTTCCTATACCAAGTACATTGATACCTCATCAAAAAAACAATATTGGCTCACTTTATTATTTGTCATCCTGTCATTAATGTCAAAACCGGCAGCCGTTATTTTTCCCGTATCCCTTTTTTGTATCGATATTTTAAGGAGGCGACAATTCTCGTTTAAACTAATTATCGAAAAGATCCCATTTTTTATCCCCGCGATCATCATGGGTTTGTTAACGATCAATGCGCAGAAAACAGTTGGTGCTACAGGTGAAGAATATTTTGGTCTGGCTAAAAATATCTTATTCGGATTTTATGGCATTTTTATGTATTTCGTCAAAATGATCATTCCATTTAAACTTTCAGCATTTTATCCCTTTCCCCCTCTAAACGAAAAATTATCTGCCGCTTATTATTTAGCCCCAATATTTGCCCTGGTGCTTGCTGCTGTAACTTACTTCACCTGGAAAAAACACAGGTTCGTTGCTTTTGGGATTGCTTTTTATATTGCCAACCTTTTATTGGTCTTACAAATTTTTTCGGTCGGTAGCGCTGTTATTGCAGAGCGATATACATATGTCCCCTACATTGGATTATTTTTTATTGCAGGCTGTCTTTTGGACCGGTTTGCCAAAGGGAATATGACAAAAGCTTATGCGGTGCTTATTCCTGTTACAATTATCTTTTCAGTTTTATCTTTTTTGCAAGTACAAACATGGAAAAGCGGGGAAACGCTTTGGGACAACGTTATAAAAAATCAGCCTTGCTCAAGAGCATATAGTGCAAGAGCCACCCTTTTCAGAAGAGATGCAAATAATCTCAAGGAAGAAGCGGACCAGGCTAAGGATGCAAAGAGAATACAGGAAGCAAATTTAAAATATGCGGAAGCGAACAAAAATTACCAGCAGGCAATTAACTATTACACGGAAGCTGTTAAAATAAATTCTATCGATCATGAATCCTATAACAACAGGGCGAATATCTATATGGACCAAAAAAACTTTACTGCCGCCATTGCCGATTATAAGCAAGCACTAGTTGTAAAACCTGATTATCACGTCGCATTTGATAATATGGGAGCTCTTTACGCAACAAGAGGAATGTACGATTCTGCATTATATTATTTTACTAAAACACTTGAACAAAAACCCGACTATTTACCCACATACAATAATCGGGCTATTACTTTTCTGTATTTGAAAAGATATGAGGAAGCCATCAAAGACTGGCAAAATTATTTACAGACAAAATATAAACTTCCTATTCAGGGAGTATTAATGCAGGTATCCAAATTTGAGTCATTCGATGCGGGTGTGATGAATTCAATAGGTGAATGTTATCGACTAGTTGGAAAAAACCAGGAAGCATTAAATTTTATCAATCGGGCAATTTCAATTGACCGGCAGGCGCAATTCTTTTTGAACCGCTCATACACATATAAAAACCTTAATAATATTGAAAATGCCCGTAACGATGCATTGACAGCAAAGAAAGCCGGCATTCAATTAGAGGCAAGCTTTGCAGCATCTTTAGGAATTCAATAGATCAAAGTTTTAATAGTTGTTTGTAATTATCAGGAATAGCGATATTTTTTTGAATTGCTACCCGTACATCAGCTTTCGCTAAATCAACCTGTCCTAATTGATAGTAGCATAATGACCGGTTAAGATAATAATCTCCTTGTGGATTTATCTGGATGGCCTTTGTAAAATCAGCCATTGCTTCATTATATTTTTTATAATAATTAAACAAAAGACTTCCCCGGTTATTGAGTGCAAAATCGGTATTGGGATTTATTTCGAGACATTTATTAAAATATTTTAATGCAGAATCTGGGATATTCAATCGTTGATAAGCGACGCCTTTTGTATACCACCCTAAGCGGTTCCCTGGTTCTAGCTTTATCAATGAATTTGCATCTGATAATGCCAATGAATCCTTTTTCAAACGTAAATAAATATTCTGCCTGTTCTCATAAGCCTTGGCATGATTTAGTGGCAGTTTCAATGCTTCATTACAATCCTCTAAAGCTCTTTGCAATAATTCATCTTGCCTTACCTTGTTTTCAGGTCCAGAAGAAATTCTTATCAGGTAATTTGCACGATTTGTTCGTGGTACCGATGACTCGGGGAAATGCTCCAACACATTTGTCCAAAGTGTATCACTGTCTTTCCAAATTTTTGTCCGCTGAAAAGTAATAATTCCAAATATCAAAACCACGGCGCCTGTTATTCCCCATAATAATGGCTTATTGATCGTTGCAGAATATTTATCGAGCATCATTCCAATAAAGAAGCATATCCCAATATAGGGAACATAAGTATATCTTTCTGCAAGCAAGGTGCCACCGATAGATACAATTTGTAATACCAGTGCAAGGTTGATCATAAAAAAGAAAAAGGAAAACACAAGGAGTTTATTTTTTCTTTTAAACCAAATAAGAGTTAACAACGCCATCATGAACAATGACGACAACATAATGGGCCATCCAAGAGCTTTTGTTGCCGGGAACGGATGAAATGCTGACAAGGGATATGGCACACAAAAACGAATGATGTACATCATACTAGTATATGTAGCAAAAAAGAAACGACTCCATAGAGGGTAAAAGTCAAGACTAGCAATAGCAGTCTTCGATTGAAGCTTAACAGTGATCACTGCAAATACCAATGATAAAAATAAAAAGGGAATCTTTTCGAATATGCTTCTTTTTCCAATTGGCCTGCCATACCAGTAATCAAGCAAAACAAGTACAAAAGGCAATATGATAGCAGCAGGCTTTGATAATAATGATAACGCAAAAAATAAAAAGCAATAAATAAGATTTTTATTTTTTGAGGTAGTAAGAAAACGCCAGTATTGAATTAATGAGATCAAAAAGAACAAAGTGTATAATACGTCTTTACGCTCCGATACCCATGCTACTGATTCTACATGCATAGGATGAATGCCAAAAACAATGGCTGTGAATGCAGCTACCCATAATTTTTTTCCGGATATTAGCCAGATAAAATAAAAAACAAGCCCGGTATTTATAAGATGCAATAATAAGTTTGTAATAAGATAAGAAGAAGCATCAAGTCCAGTCATTGAATAATTTGCGGCGAGTGTTGCAATTGTAATTGGATGATAATTTGAAACAATGGGTTTACTGAAAATCCCTGTCCAATCAGGCCCACGCAATAATGCATTTTGAACAACATAAAATTCATCATCCCAATTTGTAAGTTGGTTTTTTAGCATTGGGAAAAAACAAATACCAGTAAATAATAAAATGGGCAATATCCATAACAGTAACACTTTACTTTCCCCTTTTGTTTTGCCGGGTTTACTTGCTGGTTTGGACTGTACAGGTCCTGTTTTTACTGGTTTGAACTTCCTCTTTTTACTCATCTAAGAAATTTTATTTTTCTAATAGTCCATTAGATCAGCACTTCAATAAATTCATAGTTGTAAACTACTCTTATAAGCGTCAGGAATTATAAATCCTTTCTGCAAGGCTATTAACGCATCTGATTTTGCTTTTGCAATATCTCCCATTCTAAAATAACAATTCGAACGATTATAGAAATATTCTCCTTTGGGATTCAATTCGATTGCTCTTGTAAAATCAGCTATAGCTTCATTATAACTTTTAAATTTATTAAACAAAAGAGTTCCCCGGCTATTCCAAACAAAGTCAGCATTAGGATCTTTTTCGATGCTTTTATTAAACCAGAACAAAGAGCTATCCTCCCGATCAAATCGCATATAAGCAAATCCTTTGGTATAAAATGCCTGGCTGTTGGATGGCTCTAACTTAAGCAAAGTTTCTGCATCGGCCATGGCTAAGGAATCTTTCCCAAGCATCAGGTAAATGTTTTGGCGATTTACATACGCTTTAATGTGAGTGGGCTTCAATTTTATAGCCATACTAGATTCTTCCAGTGCCTTATTTAATAATTCATCTCGCCGGGGCGTATAAGCTGGTAAACCAGCCATTTTTCTAAGGTAATCCGCATGATTTGATCTTGGCGTTGCAGCATCCGAATAATGCTTCACCACGTCTGCCCATAACGTATCTCCATCTTTCCACACTTTTGTTCGTTGAAATGAGATAAGACCAAAAATAATTCCAATGATAAAAGGGATCGCCTTAATAAATGACCCTGACCTTAAATCGAGATATTTATTTAACCACATCCCTGTCAAAAAAGATAATCCGATATAAGGAACGTAAGTATATCTTTCAGAAACAATAGTAAGTCCAATAGATATGAATTGCATTACGAGCAAAAGATTTACAATAAAAAATAATAAGGAAAACACAACCAGTTTATCTTTTCTTTTTAACCATACAAGAACCAGCAAGGCAATAATAAATATCGGCGACAACAGCACAGGCAATCCAAGTGCGTCAACAGAAGGATAAGGATGAAACGCCGAAAGCGGATAAGGAACAAAGAATCTTGCTGTATAGATCATGATCGAATAGCTGGCAAAAAAGAATCGTGTCCATAGAGGATAAGTATCAAGCCCTACTATAGCTTCAGCCGCTTGCACTTTTATAGTAATTAAGCCGAATAATAATGAGAATATTAAAAAAGGAATTTTCTCAGCCCACACTTTCCAGGTAAAAGACCTGCCATACCAATAATCAAGCAAGATTAATACAAATGGTAAAATAATTGCTGCTGGTTTCGACAGCAGAGATAAAATGAAAAATATAAAACAATATAAAATTTTAGAACGTTTGCTGGTTTCAAGAAAACTCCAATATTGAAGCAAGGCAAGCAGGAAAAAACAGGCGTACAAAACATCTTTCCTTTCCGATACCCATGCGACCGATTCAATATGCATAGGATGTATACCAAAAATGAGGGAAGTAAATGCTGCAACAAAGGTCTTTCTTCCGGATATCTTATAAATAAAAAGAAAAACAAGCGATGTATTAAGAATATGGAGTAACCAGTTGACAAGATGATATGAAAACGGATCCAGTCCTGAAATTGCATAGTTAAATGCAACTGTCAGCATAGTAAGAGGATGATAATTATAAGCAGATGACCCGGTAAAAATAGCTTTCCAGTCTGGTGTTTTTATTATTAAATTATTAATAACATAAACATCATCATCCCAATTAGTAAATCCATTATTGAGCATTGGAAAAAGACATACACCCGTAATTACCAAAACACCAAGTAACCATAACGAAAAAGATTTATCCCTGGTCGATTTTAGATTTTCAATTTTAATTGCAGGTTTATTTTTACCCTTCGCCTTTATTTTAGCCTTCTTTTTCATTGGGATCTGGATCAGCTTATTTTAATTGTAACAGGGACTTGTAATTATCAGGGATCACAGCGCCTTTTTGAGTGGCTATCAGGGCATCTTCTTTCGCTTTCTGCATATTACCCATTTTATAATAACAAATAGAACGGTTAAGAATATAGCTAGCCTGCTGGTTTAAATTAATAGCAATATTAAATTCATTGAGAGCTTCATTATATTTTTGAAATGAATTCATATAAATGGAACCGCGGTTATTGTAAGAACGATGATCATCAGGTTTAATCTCTATACACTTACTATAATCGGCTAATGCTTTAGCCGGCTCATTCAGTTTATAATAACAGGTTGCTCTCAAATCATACCCGATACGATAATTCGGTTTTAACCTGATAAGTTCATTTGCGTCAGCTAATGCTTCATTGAATTGTTGCCTGTCTGAATACATCAACCCGCGGTATTCAAATGCCGGCGCATGATTCGACCTCACTGATAAAGCAATTGCGCAATCTTCAAATGCAACTTTATAAATACTGTCTGCAAATGGTTTTTGATCTGGACGCAGCGCCAGCTTTGAAAGATAATTTGCTCGATTCGTCCTTGCATAAGGAGCTCGGGGGTAAGTCTTCAACGCATCGGTCCATAAGGTGCCGCTGTTTTTCCAAACTTTCGTACGCTGAAAAGTAATTATTCCAAATGCTATGATAAATACAGCTCCAATAGCTAATGATAATTTTTGCGGGACGACTTTTATACGACTTACTAACATGGCGAACATAAATGCAAGTCCTATGTATGGCACATACGTATACCTTTCAGACACGATAGTGAGACCTATAGAAATAATTTGCAGAACTAACAATAGATTGATCACATAAAAAAATATCCCAAAAACAACAATTTTATTCTTACGAAAAAACCATAAGGCACCCAACAATGCAACAACAAATATGGGAGAAAGGTAGATCGGCCAGCCGGCAAAATTCGTTATCGGGAATGGATGAAAAGCCGATAAGGGATAAGGAACAAAAAAACGAACGAAATAAGTCATCAATACATAACAGGCAAAAAACAATCTGTCAGTGATCGAAAAAATACTCAATCCAGCCATAGCCGATGAGCTTTGAATACCCACCGTTATAATCCCAAATACTATTGAAAGTGCAAGGAATGGTATTTTAAATACAATATTTTTTTTAAGGGCTTGCCCATACCAATAGTCCAGTAAAAAAAGAACAAAAGGCAAAACGATCGCCGCCGGTTTTGATAAAAGCGATAAAACAAAAAATAAAAAACAAAAAACAAGATTTTTCTTTTTCCCTTTAGTTAAAAAGATCCAGTATTGTATCAATGAAAGAAGAAAAAAGAATGTATAAAGAACATCTTTTCTTTCCGCCACCCATGCTACCGATTCCACATGCATTGGATGAATGCCAAAAACAAGCGCAACAAACGCAGCAATGAATTTGTTTTTTCCCGATATATTCCAGATAAAATAAAATACCAGCAGTGTATTAGCGATATGAAATAAATAATTCACTAAAAGATAGGAGAAGGGATCAAGACCGGAAATGGCGAAATTAAAAGCATAACTGAGAATAGTAAGCGGATGATAATTACCTAATACCTGCTTCGAAAAAATACCTTTCCAGTCAGGTCCGCGAAGAAGCTGATTGTTTACTACATAAAATTCGTCATCCCAATTCGTGAATTCATTTTTTAGCATGGGCCATAAGCAAACCGCTGTAAGCACAGCCACTAAAAAAAACCATTGCAGCAAAGAGTAATCCCTCTTTTCATGTCGCTTATTCTTTGGGGCAGGTGAGTGTGTAGCCTTTTTCAGCTTCAGTAGCTTTTTACTTGCCATAATGGTTCAATAAGAGGGTCATTTTCTAAAATCCCAAATTAAATAAATATGATGGATTAACATAATTGCTTTAGTGTTAAGCCGCTAACTAGCCATCTCCCGCTCTATCCTCATTTGCAGCTTTGCTGAATCTTTTATATTTTACCGCCTCAAAATCAAACATCCTATCCGTGAAATACTCCATTAAAAATTTAAAGGAAGGATGTCGAAAAAATATAAAATAAAGAAGAAGATCAATAGTCCCGTACCAGAAAGATCTTCTGAAAGCAAAACAGCCCAAGTACAAGGTCCTGCAAAGCTACAAACAGCCAGCACTCTTATTTTATTTGAAAGAAAAACTAAACTATTTCTTCTCGTTTTACTATCTGCTTATCTCATACTTAGTTCCCTAAAAATTCATACTTCAAATATTGCTAATTGGGACATATTTTTTGGCCAGGAGAAATCCGAATCTGTGCTTGCTGGCAAGCCAAGATTTATTAGAATGGATGAATGGATGATAACATCTACAGGGATCATTGGTCAGTATAACGCTGGTATGCCGGTCAAAAACGAAACAGTTGGCGATCTTAATACTCCCGTTATTTTTGGTTTGCCTGTTAAGGATATCAGTACTGTTTTGCGTCCGAATTTATGGTCGTACTTTATATTTGATATCGAAAGAGCATACTCATTTGCATGGAATTTTAATATCTTCTTTTTTTTAGCCGGCACATTTCTACTCTTTATGTTGCTGACAAAAAATAATTTCTGGCTTTCTGTTACAGGCACATTCTTTATTTTCCTCTCAGGTGGTGTACAATGGTGGTCTTATTTTATCGGCAACTATATGTTGTACCTCAATGGCATGTTTATATCCTTCGCTTATTTGCTTTATAATAAAAAACGTTGGCCGATGATCATCGCCGGGCTGATTTTTATTTTAAGCGCTTTTGGATTTATTTTTAATCTATATCCTCCTTTCCAGGTACCACTTTTATATTTATACCTTTTTCTTTTTGCCGGCTTTTTGCTTCAAAGGAAAAATTTTCAAACAATTAAAGAAAATTGGAAATTAAAAACGATTGTCTTTAGTGTGGCATTGATCATTTTAGTTCTTTTCGCTTATCATTATTATAATCTTGTTAAGGATACCTATACTATGATGTTGAACACGGTTTATCCCGGCAGAAGATTTTCAACAGGCGGTGCGCTGAAGGATGGAAAAGTGTTTGCAGAGTTCTTTGGCATATTCATGACAGATACACACACTCCTGTACAATGGCAGAACATTTGCGAAGCAAGTGGCTTTATCATGTTTTTTCCAATAGTATTTTACGCTATGGGCTATTACTATTTCAAAACAAAAAAAACAGACCCGCTTTTGATATCCATATCAATTTTCTTACTTATTGGATTAATATATATTTTGATTGGATTTCCTGCATTTCTAAGTAAGATCACTCTATTCTCAATGAGTCCAGATTTCCGCACTTTACCAATAGTTGGGGTTACTAACTGTTTTTTACTTATTTGCTATATCGCCAGCACCAAGACGGAAATCAAGAAAGAGAAAATTTCATGGATCGAATTGGGTGTCCTTGCAGCAGCAGCATTTATTTTTATGTTGATCGTTACAACTCAAATAAGCAAGGCGACTGAAAATTATTTCACATCAAGAGAGGTGGGTCTCGCTATTACGCTTATTGTTATTTCTTATTTACTTACCCGCTATAAAAATTTTCGTTTTGTAAAACCTGCCTTATTAATTTTATTAATAGGAATGGTGATACCAAATGCGAATGTGAACCCTGTAACTAAAGGCCTTGCTCCCATCCTGGAAAATCCACTAGTGATTGACAGTAAAGAAATACACGAAAAAGACCCTGCGGCGAGATGGGCATTATTTGGAAACACAAGACTTTCACACCTTCTTAAAGCAAATGGCATTAATGTTTTCAATTGTGTAAAATTTGTGCCCCCCATGAAAGACATGAAAGTATTAGATCCAAAAGGAAAAAGTGATTCTATTTATAATCGTTATGCTTGGATGACAATGAATTCAAAACAAGTTGCCCAGAATTTTGATGTGAATTGGAATGACACTGTAATTTTCAGGCAAACTTTCCAGGATGGCTATACAATTTTTATAGACCCTTGCTCACCAAAATTGAAAAAACTGGGAGTAAAATATTTTGTATTTGATACTGTACCAAATCAAAAAGAAGTAAGGTGCATGACAAAGCTTAAAGAAAATTCCGGTTTATTTATATATAAAAGAAACGATCAATGATCATTACGGTAGTCATACCTTGTTACAATGTATCTAAACATATTGAAGATGTAATAAAACAAATTCCTGCTGAAGTAAGCTGGATCATCGCAGTAAATGATTGCTCAAAAGATGACACAGAAAATAAATTAATACGTTTAGCCGAAGAAAATAAAAAACTCATTTTTATTAGCCATGAAGTAAACCAGGGTGTTGGAGGCGCCATGTTAACCGGATTTAAAAAATCAATTGAACTGAATAGTGACATCACTATTAAAATGGATGGCGACGATCAAATGGATAGCTCACTCATTCCTAAACTGGTAAAACCTTTAGTCGAGAACAAGGCTGATTATACAAAAGGAAACCGTTTCAGAGATCTAAAAGCCTTAAAAAAAATGCCAGCGATAAGACGTATTGGCAATCTTGGTCTGAGCTTTTGTATTAAAGCAGCTTCAGGTTACTGGAATATTTTTGATCCCAATAATGGGTTTGTTGCTATCAGAAATGAAATGCTGAAAACAATAAACACCAACAAGATCCATAGAAGATATTTTTTTGAATCATCAATGCTGATTGAATTGTATCATGCTAATGCTGTAATACAGGAAATACCTATGAAAGCAAGATATGGAGAAGAGGTTTCACATCTTTCTGTTACTAAAGCTTTGTTTGGATTTCCACCTAAACTTTTTAAAGGTTTCATAAGAAGGATATGGCTAAAGTATTTTCTTTTTGATTTTAATATTGCATCTGTCTATCTTCTTTTTGGGGTTCCTTTTTTTCTATTAGGCGTTATTTATGGCATAGTTAATTTTTTAAAATATATGAATGCCAATACTGTTGCGCCGACAGGTACAGTTGTTATTCCTACTTTATTAATAATCCTTGGATTCCAGCTGTTATTATCGGCAGTTAATTATGATATTACTAATTACCCTAAAAGATAAACCCCTGTATCCTATTTTACAATGATAATACTTTGATGTCGGGAAATGAAAACAGCGCAAATAACACATATTTATCTTCCACATATTGGTGGGCTTGAGTTTTACGTAAAAAGATTAGCCGACAGCTTGAACCAGGAAGGCACATCTACTGACGTGCTTACTACAGATATGAATACAGCGTTAGAAGGCAGAAAAGTTGAAGCCAAATATTTTCCTGCCTCATTTCAATATATGCGAAACCCTTTTTCAATTGAATTTATCAAGTACCTGAAAAAACATGACTATGACATTCTGCATCTTCACAGTGTTTGGTTTTTGCATTGCTTTCTCGCCGTTTATTTCAGAAAAAAGGCAAGAGTTGTTTCAACTATTCATGGAGTTTATCCGGATGATTCAAATTTTAAGATCAAATTATTCCTTCGCCTGTATAAACCCTTTATAAAATATGTTTTAAATAAATCTGAAGTTATTTTTGTTTATTCAGCTATTGAACAGGAAAAGTTAAAAAAGATCTTTAAAGTACTTCCCGAAAAAATAAAAATAGTACCAATGGCGATTGAGATCGAAGCTTATCAGGATCAGCCAAAAGAAAAAATGATCCTTTTCACCGGAAGAATCATACCCGATAAAAACCCGGAGCTTTTGATAAAAGCAGCGGCTCTCCTTACTGCTAAATTCATGAATTACAGATTGGCTTTTGTTGGTTTGATTACCGAAACTTATAAACAGGAATTGATTGAATTATCAATAAAATTGAAAGTGAAAAACAAAATTGATTTTGTTGGGCCCTTTGACCCTTCAATTGAAAGTCAGAAAAATGAATTGATGGATCATTATAAAAAAGCATCTGTTTTTGTTTCATTAGGATCATGGGAAGGCCAACCAACCAGGTTGATGGAAGCAATGCAATTTAAATCACCAGTGATTGCATTTGCAGCCGGAGGTACCGCTGATTTTGTAAAGGATAATGTAAATGGCATCATCATAAGAGAGCTTAATGAGAATCTACTTGCTGAAAAACTAGAACTAATTTTATCAGATGATGCACTTTCAAAAAAACTCGGAGAAGAAGCAAGAAAAACTATAATAAATGAATATAGCTGGGATAAAACTTTTGAAAAGATCCGAAAGGTTTATGCAGATAAAACAAGTATTCAAAATTAACTCCTGAAACATCAAATGAAATTCTCAGAAGAAATACAACAGAAATTAATGTGCCCTGCTACAAAAAGTAAGCTTAAAAAGAATGGCGACTTTTTAGAAAGTGTCTCAAACCCTTCTATAAAATATCCTTTAATCAATGATATTCCGATCCTCATCAATAGCCATAACAGTATTTTTTCAATTGAAGATTTTACAAAAAATGTAAATACAACTTTTGAGCTGGATGAAAGCAAAGTAAGAACGATCGTAAAAAAAATAATGCCAAAGATCACACATAATATAAAGGCAAAAAAGAACTATGATGAAATTATAAAGTTGCTTCCTGTTAATGCAAAAATTCTTGTTATTGGCGGAAGCATAAAAGGCCTTGGTACTGATAAGATCTATTCAAATGACTCTTTTGAAATAATAGGCTCTGATGTTTCATTCGGGCCTTTTACCAGGTTGATTTCAGATGCACATGATATCCCTTTTGAAGATGAAGTATTTGATTGCGCCATTGTGCAAGTGGTACTTGAACATGTTTTAGATCCGCATCGCTGTGTCAGTGAGATACACAGGGTTTTAAAATCTGCAGGCATTGTATATGCTGAAACTCCTTTTATACAGCAAGTACACATGAGGCAATATGATTTTACGAGATATACCCATCTGGGACATCGTCGATTGTTCAGAAATTTTGAAGAAATAAAAAGTGGGGCAACCGGCGGACCAGGTATGGCCCTTGCATGGTCCTATACATGGTTTCTAAGAAGCTTTGCTACCTCAGCATTGATGGTTTACTTATTAACTTTTTTTGCTTACATAACCTCATTCTTTTTAAAATATTTTGATTATATCCTGATCGAGAAACCAGGCTCATATGATGCTGCTTCACAATTTTTC
>JBIOVR010000338.1:0-7116 GCA_044867875.1 Chitinophagaceae bacterium | reverse complement strand
CTATAATAACGATATGGATAATTTGGAGGATCGAAACTAAAATATTGTTTCCCGAAACTATAATTGACAATGAGACCCGTCATTAACGGCTCTACCTGGTATTTTTTTATACTTACGGAATGAATCGGTATCCAGGTGACTTTTCCAGAGATCGAATGAATGCTAACACCCCCGATACTTTCGGGTAAATAACCATAATAAAGATCACCTTCCAGTTTTTGATTTTTAGTGCTGTAACCAGCGCCGACCGAAATAAAACCGAGCCCACCTGCATATTGAATCTTTATATGATCAGGTGGTTTTATCTTAAAACCTTTTTTCTGTGCGGATATTTTTCCTGTTGATACCAGCAGAAAAAAAAGCAACATTGCAGAAGAAGATCTAAAAAAATATTTTTTCAACTTCAGTATCATTTAATTTGACCTTGATAAGTACAAAACTTCTTTCTTTAATAGTATTAACAACTAAATAGTTGACCGGTGGTCCGTACGGTTGACCTAAATAAGAAATGTCTTCATGACCATGAATTGAATAAATAACATTGCCATTATTTGCCAACATCCTTACATAAGGTTGTTCAAGTGATCGGTCAAAATCTCCGCTAAAAGGCGCCAGGTGTGATAAAATAAAAATTCTCTGTTGAGAAGATGTGGCAGCCAGTTCTTCCTTAAGCCATGTTGTATCAGGAAGAGAACCATTATGGCCAACCTCCTGTGAGTTTGAGTTTTGAACTATAAACTTATAACCCGAAAAACTGAACCCAAAATTTTCCGGCCCATACATTTGCTTGTATAATTCACGACCATTTCCTAACATGTCATGATTGCCGATAACGGCAAGGAAAGGGAAAGAAAGTTTTTGCAGCCGGTGGGTTATCCATAAATATTCTGATCTCAGCCCGAAATCAGTCATGTCTCCATCTAATACAACAAAGGAAATGTCCCGATAGCTGTTTAGTTTTTCTATAAGATCATCCAGTTCTTCATAAAAGCGCTGAGTATCGCTGATCACAACAAAATTAAAAGAGTCTATTTGCGGTTTTGATCGTAAACGTTCAATGTTTTTTGTATTTTGATCTCTGTCCTTTTCTTCGATCTGTATCTCATTAGCACTGTAGGTAAATGCCTTCTCACAGGAGATTAAATAAACACTTAACACCAATACAGTAACTAAAAATCTCATAATTAGAAAGTTTCTGATCTTTCTAGTTAATCAAATAGTTTGCCAGTTCATTTTACGGTTGCTCTATTAAATAATGTGGTGATGGGGTGCTAAATCAGCCTGTTTACGTAAATTATATTTCCCTTTTTACAAAAAAGCTTTTAAAAAGAGTCTATAGAAACTCTATGATCGCTTTACTTACATTGCTATCCCTGTAAATTCTTCTATGTCCTAAACCTTTTGTAACAATGAATTCAATATTGTAATGCTTGTCGTCCATTACCTTTTTAGCGTCTTTCCAGGGTGTCATTGTATCATCTTCATCATGGCACCAAAGAATTTTTGCTTTTAAGGTTTTTACAGCCCTGCTTACTGCATACCATTCAGAAGGCTTGTTTTTTAATCTGTAGATATACTCATCAAATTCTTTTCTTACACCTTCATTTAATTTCATAAATGAAAAGAAAATATCGATCGCAGTTTTAGATTCGGTAGCAGGTGCGATCAATACGACATGGCAATCATCCGTATGTTCAATTTCTTCCAATGCAAGACAAATAGCAAGACCGCCAAATGAATGACCCATATATGATCTTATCGGCCCATATTCTTTGTGTATGTATTCCACCATTTCTTTGAACATAACGGCATTCAAAGTTTTACCTGTGCTATATCCATGTGCAGGTGCATCAAAAGCCAGTACTTCGTATCCTTTTTTCATCAATGGCTTAATATATCGGTCAAACTTTGCAACGGAAGAATTAAAACCATGAACGATCAATACTTTTCTGTGCCCTCCACGATTCCATCGATAACCAGTAACTATTTCTCCATGTAGTTTGAATTGTAGTTTTTCAGATTCATTAAACACTTCAGGTAATGGCTTTTTATACCGGAATTGCGGAGTTGTAAAGAGATCCAATGCCAATTCCGCCGCTTTTCGATTAGATAATGCAGAAAGGACTTTAAATTTCGTACGATAATAGCCGATCGCTATTTGTTGCCCTAACTTTGTCATTATACAAATGTACTTATGGATATTGTAATTCTGGGTTCAGGAAATGTTGCAGCAGTTTTAGGTAGGAAATTTAAAGCCGCCGGGCATCGTATTTTGCAAGTAATAAGTCGCAATGCTTCTGCAGCCAGCCAGCTTGCCTATGAATGGGATACCGAAAGCTCTAACTATCCAAGTATAGCTAAACCCAATGCCGATATTTATATTATTGCCGTTAGCGATGATGCAATTGATGATGTGATCGCAAATATAAAATTGCCGAAAAAAGTGGTTGTTCATACTGCTGCATCTGTATCAAAGGATATTTTAAAGTCAGTGACCGATCATTATGGAGTTTTTTATCCATTACAAAGTTTGCATAAGGAAGATTCGGTGCTGCCGGAAATGCCGATCTTTTTTGACGGCAGTGATGAAATGACAAGAAAAAAACTGGAAGCATTGGCAAATTCAATTTCTCCGCAACATGTAACACAAGCCAATGATGATGCAAGATCAAAATTGCATGTGGCAGCTGTGTTTGTAAATAATTTCACGAATCACTTATATGCTCTTGCTGAGAATTATTGTAATAAAGAAGGGATAGATTTTCATGAAATGTTACCATTAATTGAAGAAACAGCATCAAGAATAGAGGAAATCTCTCCTTCAAGATCACAAACTGGGCCTGCTATAAGAAATGATGAAGAAACCATACAGAAACATCTTGCATTGCTTAGTTCACACCCTGAACAAAAACGAGTATATGAGTTTTTAACTTCAAGTATAAAGGGCTTCAAAGGATAGACTTTTCCCAAACGAGTAAGTGCCAGTTTTCTTTTTACAGTTACATTTGCACCCCAAACGAGAATCGATGTATAATCTGAAGATAAATTTCGAAGAGAAAGGAGTTGCGCCGATCACAATACCAAACCTGGAGCCTAACCAGACCTTGCTGGAGATCTGCCTTAAAAATGATATTGAACTTCACCATAATTGTGGAGGAGTTTGTGCCTGCACTACCTGTCATTTATATATTGATAAAGGAATGGATTCAATAGATGAACTAACTGATAGGGAAGAGGATTTTATTGACAGGGCTAAAGATCCAAGATTGAATTCAAGATTAGGATGTCAATCGCTTTTGCTTGATGGTGATGGAGAAATTGAAATAACTTTACCGGATCAGACACAATTTTTAGGAGAATAAATTAATTTGATAATTAGCCGATGTGCTAATTAGAAACCAGAAATCAGAAACTACTGTATGACTCACTTTGAACCCCCAATACATTGGAGTGATCACGAAGACATTGCCCAAAAGTTATATGAACGTTTTGGTGATGATTTTAATGAAGGAAAAATTTATCGTATTCGTTTCACCGAACTTCTTGAGTGGATATTGCAAATCCCAAATTTTGAAGGCAAGAAGGAAGAAAGCACCGAAGGGCATCTCGAAATGATACAAAGTGCATGGGTATACGAATGGAGGGATAATCAAAAGTAATTTCAGATTTGGGATTTCGGATTGTAGATTTGTTTTGAATGAAATCCGAAATCTGCAATCTAAAATCTAAAATTGATGAACGTTCTCGCCGAATTTAAAAAGATTACCACCTTTATTTTTGATATCGATGGTGTGCTCACTGATGGTACACTACTTGTGTTACGTGATGGTTTGCAGGCAAGGCAAATGCATGTAAAGGATGGCTTTGGTATGCAAATGGCAATGAAACATGGATATCGTGTATTCATCGTATCAGGAGGCGTATCAGAAGAGTCGAGGAAAAGATTAGAATATCTCGGTTTAAAAGATATTCATCTTGGTGTAGGTGATAAAATAAACTTTGTTGATGACCTTCTCAAAAGCAATAAAATAAAATGGGATGAAGTTCTTTATATGGGAGATGATCTGCCCGATATGCCGATAATGTCAAAAGTTGGTTTATCTGCATGTCCGGCTGATGCTGTAAGTGAAGTAAAGAATGTTGTAAAATATATTTCACCTGTAAATGGAGGCTGGGGATGTGTGAGAGACGTAATTGAAAAGGTTCTTAAAGTAAATGGTCATTGGCAATATGAAACTGATATAACTTCGAAGTGATCACAAGCTTTCTAAACTATTCATCTCATTATTTACATCTCTCATCTTCTCTTATTAACTTTCCTGAAAATTATTAACTCATGAACCTGGTTGGGGCTTTTATAAAAATGATTCGTTTGCCCAACCTTTTTTTTATTGTACTTACACAGGTTCTTTTTCACACCGCTATTCTTGATACTATTCTTCTTCCACTTGGAACCAGGCCTTCAATAGATGGCTTGAATTTTATTTTGCTTGTTGTTTCCTCCGTACTTATTGCCGCTGCTGGTTATATTATCAATGACTATTTTGATATTAATATTGATCAAATAAATAAACCAACGGCGAATGTGGTTGATAAGATCGTTTCACGCCGTTGGGCTATGGCATGGCATTTTGTTCTTAGTGGTGTTGGGATCTTATTAAGTGCATGGGTTGCATGGCGAACAGGTTTCTGGTATATTCTTTTGGGAAATTTCATGTGTGTGGTTTTGTTATTTGGCTATTCGGTTTCTTTAAAACGGAAACTACTTTTCGGCAACATTCTTATTTCTTTACTTACAGCATGGGTAATTTTAGTTATTGGGCTGGCGGAATTTACTTCACCTATTTTCACAAATTCTAAAATCGTTGAAGCAAGCGGAAAGATCATTCGTATTAGTTTACTTTATGGTGGTTTTGCATTTATCAGCTCGTTGATCCGCGAAGCAATTAAAGACATAGAAGATATGCAGGGAGATGAAAAGTACGGATGCCGCACAATGCCGATCGTTTGGGGTGTGAATTCCGCAAAGGTTTATATCGCAGTATGGCTTGTAGTTATACTTGCATTGCTTATTATTTTAGAAGTGTATGTCGCAAGATTTGAATGGTGGTGGGCAATGACATATTCAATTGTGTTTATCATTGGACCGTTTGTCATGATATTTCTTCAATTATATAAAGCAAAAGATCAGAAAGATTATCATCGTCTAAGTAATTGGACAAAACTGGTAATGCTTACCGGTATTTTATCAATGATATTTTTTTATTTCTATATATGAACAAGATAATTCTTGCATCACAATCACCACGCAGAAAGCAATTGTTGGAATGGGCCGAAATTCCTTTTGAGATTATTGTAAAAGAAACATCTGAAGACTATCCTCCTGGATTAGAGCCTGAAGAGATCGCAGTTTATATTGCTCAACAAAAGGCTGCTGCAGTACAGAAATTGATTTCTCCAGATCAAATAATCCTTGCTGCTGATACGATCGTTGTTCTTGGCGAAAGTATTATTGGTAAACCGGTACATCGTGAAGAAGCAGTTAGCATCCTGTTTGCTCTCTCGGGGGAAACACATAAAGTAATCACGGGTGTTGTTATCAGGAAAGGAGAGAAAGAAATATCGTTTGCTGATGTTACAGAAGTTGAATTCCATAAACTCACTCTGGAGCAAATAGAATTTTATGTTGATAAATATAAACCCTACGATAAGGCCGGCGCTTATGCGATACAGGAATGGATCGGCGTGGTAGGCATCAGATCCATCAATGGAGATTTTTATAATGTGATGGGCTTGCCTGTAAGCAGGGTAGTAAGAGAACTCCAAAAGATGAATGATTAAAATGTTGAATTGTTGGTTGGGTTTTGTTATTTCAGTAACTTAAACCATCAGACCATTTTAACCATCCTTAATGACTACTAAGACTAGTATAGAAAACCTCGGTCTAAGTTCTCCCTTAAGCGGGACAGGCTGTATGAGCGAACGCCTTCTCCAATTTATCTGGCAATTCCAGTATTTCAATAAAGGCGAATTACAATCTACTTCAGGTGAAACAATAGAAGTTATTTTTCCCGGTACCTATAATACAAACCAGGGACCTGATTTTAATGATGCAAAAATAAAAATTGGAAAAACGACGTGGGCAGGAAATGTAGAACTCCATTTACGTTCTTCTGATTGGAACAGGCACAATCATCAAAATGATAAGAATTATAAGAATGTCATTCTTCATGTTGTTTGGGAAGATGATTTTCCTGATTACAGCATGCCTGTATTAAAGTTAAATAACAGGGTTGCAAAAATTTTTCTGCAGCGATATGAAGAGCTGATGAATGCACAGGACTTTATTCCCTGTGAAAAATCTATTTCATCTATAAAGCTAATTATATGGCAAAGCTGGAAAGAAAGATTGCTGGCGGAAAGACTGATAAGGAAATCTGCTATTGTTAAAACATATCTTGATCAAAACAATCATCATTGGGAAGAAACATTCTGGTGGTTATTGGCAAGAAACTTCGGAATAAAAATAAATGCAGATGCTTTTGAAGCAATGGCTCGCAGCATCCCGGTAAATATTTTGGCAAAGCATAAAAATCAGATCCACCAGTTAGAAGCGCTGCTAATGGGGCAGTCCAATTTGCTGAATGAAAAATTCAATGAAGATTACCCCATCATGTTACAAAAAGAATATGGATTCTATAAAAGCAAATACAAACTCAGGCAAAATACCTATACACCTTTCTTCCTTCGAATGCGACCAGGAAACTTTCCCACTATCAGGCTGGCGCAGCTGGCTATGCTCATCCATCAATCGGAGCATTTATTCTCTAAAATTAAAGAATCGAATTCCGTAAAGGATATTAAGAAATGGATGGATGTGACCGCCAACGATTACTGGCATTACCATTATCGTTTTGATGAGCTGTCTTCATTTAAAAAGAAAAATCTTGGTGCGGGTATGGTCGATAATATTCTCATCAATACAGTATGCACCGTGTTGTTTGCTTACGGACATTTTAATAAGGAACAAAAATTTAAGGATAAAGCAGTGCAGTGGCTGGAAGAAATAACGGCGGAATCAAATTCAATAACAAAAGGGTTTGAACAAGCCGGCCT
>JBIOVR010000337.1:0-4103 GCA_044867875.1 Chitinophagaceae bacterium | reverse complement strand
TCTTTAAAGAGCCGTCTGATTTATTGTACAGGGTGATCTTTTTCAAACCCATTCGTAAAGCGATCTCATTTAATTGCTGGCGGTTTACCATTTTACTGCGCATCTCCGTTAAAAAACCTTCTTCTTTATACGGATAACGCATAAAAAGATAATCGGCCACTAAAGCGCTAAGTACGGCATCACCAAGATATTCGAGACGTTCATTATTCTCATCGGCATTTTCTCTGACCGAGCGATGGGTGAGTGCTGTTTTATAAAGAGAAATATTATCCGGGCTGAAACCGAGTACGTTTTTTAATTGCTTCTTAAATGAAGCGCCAGCCCTTTCCTTAAAAAATTGCTTAAAAAAATCCACGGGCAAAAGCTACGAAAAATTCTGTGAAGAATTACTGAGGTGCCTGAATTGAGATTCTATTTGTATTTTTTTACGATCACACATGCATTGTGACCGCCGAAACCAAACGTATTACTTAAAGCAGCATTTACAATTCGTTTTTGTGATTTATGAAAAGTAAAATTCAACCTCGGATCCAATTCAGGATCGTCAGTAAAATGATTGATTGTTGGTGGCACGATATCATGCATTACTGCTTTTATACAAGCAATTGCTTCAATTACCCCGGCTGCACCTAGACAGTGCCCCGTCATTGATTTTGTAGAACTGATATTTACATTGTAAGCATGTTCTCCAAAAACATCAACAATAGCTTTTACTTCGGCAATATCGCCAAGTGGAGTCGACGTACCATGTGTGTTTATATAATGAATGTCTTCGGGTTTCATACCTGCATCTTCAAGAGCTGCATTCATTACATTTTTTGCACCTAATCCTTCGGGATGTGGAGCAGTGATATGATGTGCATCAGCCGTTGCACCGGCACCAGCCAGTTCACAATAAATTTTTGCGCCTCTTGCTATAGCATGATCAAGCGACTCGAGGATAACAACACCGGCGCCTTCGCCCATTACAAATCCATCGCGATCTTTATCATAAGGACGGCTCGCTGTTTTTGGATCGTCATTTCTTTCACTCAATGCTTTCATGGCATTAAAACCTCCAACACCTGCTTCGCTAATCACACTTTCAGAGCCACCGGTTAGAATGATATCTGCTTTACCCAACTTAATAAGATTACAGGCTTCCATCATTGCGTTTGTAGAAGATGCACAGGCACTAACTACTGCAAAATTTGGTCCTCTGAAACCATGACGCATTGATATTTGCCCTGCAGCAATATCAAGGATCATTTTCGGAATAAAGAATGGATTGAAGCGGGGTGTACCATCGCCTTTTGCAAAATTCATTACCTCTTCCTGGAAAGTGATAAGACCCCCAATACCACTTGCAAATACAACACCTACCCGATCAGTGTTGACATTATCTTTTGTAATACCCGCATCTTTTACCGCCTGATCGCTTGCAACCAATGCGGTTTGTGTGAACCGATCGATTTTTCTCGCTTCTTTCTTTTCAAGAAATGCTGTGGGCTCAAAACCTTTTATCTCGCAGGCAAATTTCGTTTTGAATTTAGAAGCATCGAACAAGGTGATCATATCCGCACCAGAAACACCATTGATCAACCCGTTCCAGTATTCATCAATGGTATTGCCAATCGGCGTGATAGCTCCCAGCCCTGTTACTACTACTCTTTTCAATTCCATAATTGCCAGCTCAAATTTTAATTAAAGTTAAGCAGCTATAATGTAAGTAAAACCGCCTTCCCCGATACCAGCAGAAGGCGGATAAAATTTATTCTCCCGCTTTATACGGGACAGACATATGTGTCCCGCCCGGAGCGAGATAAATTATTTTGCATTTTCTTCCAGGTAAGCAATAGCCTGGCCAACAGTTGTAAT
The DNA here is from genome assembly GCA_044867875.1 of Chitinophagaceae bacterium. GTDB lineage: Bacteria > Bacteroidota > Bacteroidia > Chitinophagales > Chitinophagaceae > VBAS01. The sequence goes on along the minus strand of JBIOVR010000337.1, from coordinate 2,246 downwards.
GGTTTCTGCCTGCTCATCAGGAATGGAGATGTTGAATTCCTTTTCAAATTCCATGATCAACTCTACGGTGTCGAGTGAGTCGGCACCTAAATCATTAGTGAAAGAAGCTTCGTTAGTTACTTCAGCTTCATCAACGCCTAATTTGTCTACTATGATTTTCTTTACTCTTGATGCAATGTCTGACATGATGAGATATTTTAGTTAAATATGGCTGCAAAAATAGAATATTTGAATTAACTACCGCATTTACAGCGTTTTTTTCTTCTTGCGCCAAACTTACTGACTATTAAGGATTAGGGTCAGAAGTTTACCAGAAAATGTAATTGCCAACAGTTGATAGTATCAATTTAAGTTGTAAATTGAAATCCTGCATTGATACTAAGCTAAACCAACTATGGCTCTGAAAATAATAGATTTTGGCACTCCTGAATACCAGCAAATGATAAAGATGCGGGAAGAAATTCTGCGCAAACCACTTGGTCTTAGTTTTACTGAATCAGAAATTGAAAAAGAAAAAGAAAATCTTCTTATCGCTGCATTTGAAGATGAACAAATGCTTGGCTGTTGTATGATCGTTGAAATGGATCCACGCAAAGCCCGCCTAAGACAGATGGCCGTATTAAATAATTTACAGGGAAAAGGAATTGGAAGAGCTCTTATTCAATTTGCCGAAAACCTGGCGAGAGATCATGGTTACAGGATCATGAGCATGCATGCAAGAAAACCAACGGTCCCCTTTTTTGAAAAGATGGGATATAAAATAAGCGGAGATGAATTTATTGAGATCACAATTCCGCATTATGAGATGATAAAAGAATTGTAAGTACAATATTTACTTCTTCCTAATTTTCTCTTTCAGCAATTGTCTTAATTCAAACACTTCATCAGTCGACTTGCATCCAGATTTTGGAACAAGGAAAAAAGTGCGGCTATCAAAATACAAATAAAAAAAATGCGGGCTTTCCAGGAAAGCTGTTAATACTTGCCATGGCCAGTTTCGAGAACCTCTCTCATTGCCTAAAGAAAACCCGGTTTCTTCAAAACTCATTTCAAAATGATCTTTAAAAGTTGATGTGCGCCGATAAATTATCTCAGGTAATAAAAACCAAACGCTTATCATCAACATAAACCAAAGAAGACTCCCTATAAAAAATGCAAGGGCAGTAACTATCTTAAAATAAAATAAGGTGGCAGAAAGCAAAGCAAAAACATTTACAACTATGATCATAAGTCGCAACTCAGGCCTGGTAATAAAATGATAACGCAAGCCCTGCATTACTTTAGATTTTTCGTATGCAAAATGAATGGTCATGTACTGGTTACTTATTATTGATTCCTGAGTTCTTTTTCATTTACACTCCATTCACCAAGAGGCTCACCTTTTAATCCCAAATATTGAACCGTCATTTTTCTTTCACCTCTTTTACCTGAAAAAGAAAATCTTGCATAATTCTGTTTCTGTTCAAACCCAATTACCCGGTAAGGGTTATTTTTTTCCGCTGTACTAAAGGGATAACCTGATGAAGTAAGCGCTGAAACTGTTACATCATATAATGGATAATGACCGGGACGAGCAACTTTAATTATTTCGCTATGATGGCGATCGCCTGTAAGAAATACAACACCGCTAATCTTGTACTCCTTAATAAAATTCATCAATTCATCATATTCAGCTGGGAAATCCCACCATTTATCAAAAGGTGAAACAGGATTTAATACCTGGCTCCCTACTGCTACGATCTTAAATGTTGCGAAACTGTGCAACAAAGAATTTTTCAACCAGTCCATTTGTTCTTTACCCAGCATTCTTTTTTCAGGATTTGGCTTGCCATCTACCGAGTCTTTAATCCTGTCTTCGGTGCGCCACCAACGATCATCTGTCATAAACACTTCTACATCTGCCCAGCTGATCATTGAATAAATCCCCTGGCCATTTTCACCATATGATGTGTTGCAGAAATAATTTGTGAACACTTTTCTACTTGCTTCTTTCAAAATATAATTTTTACCAATATCGTTCGGGCCATAATCATGATCATCCCATATTGCGTACTGCGGCATTGCTTTTAAGAACTTTTGTAATATCGGTTGCGCCCTGTCATGATGTGCCCTGTACCACAATCCCCATTCGCTATAATAATCAACATCTCTTGTATACCATGAATCGCCGAGCCAAAGCATAAAAGCTGATTTCTCTTTAGCCATAGTTTCAAAAATGGAAGAATCTTTTCCATAAGGTGCAGCAA
>JBIOVR010000336.1:0-6173 GCA_044867875.1 Chitinophagaceae bacterium | reverse complement strand
AAGTAATCAAGTCATCGGCATCATTAGATGTCAATAAGATCTCCGGATACTTCCAGGACAATTTGCTCTTTGGTGATTCATCAAATTCTTTCACACTGCAGGCAGGCATACGTTACAATTATAATTCACTCAATAATGAATTTTTACTTACTCCGAGAGTCGGGGCAAGTTGGCAACCAAAGGGCGGAAAGGATATCATCTTTCGTGCAGCTGTTGGCATGTATGATCAGCCGCCGTTTTATCGTGAGTTGAGAAGATATGATGGTACGGTGAATACAGATCTGAAAGCACAAAAAAGTTTCCAGGTGGTTGGTGGCTTTGATTATAATTTTAAAAAAACCAACCGACCAATGCGGATGACGGTGGAAGCTTATTATAAAAACATGTGGGATGTTGTTCCTTATGACATCGACAATGTCCGCATCCGTTATTATGGTGAGAACAGCGCAAAAGCTTATGCTTACGGTATTGAAGGAAGACTCTTTGGCGAGCTGGTTAAAGATGCCGAAAGCTGGATAAGCATTGGATTGATGGATACAAAAGAAAATATTGCTGGTGATCATTACCAGGAGTATACAATTGATACGCTCAACCAGGTAATTGATAGTACAACTGTTGAAGGTGGTTGGTTTCGTCGCCCAACGGATCGTACGCTTACATTTGGAATGTTCTTCCAGGATTACCTGGCCACGAATAAAAATTTCAGAGTTTATCTCAATACTATTTACGGAACCAATCTTCCTTATAATATCCCCGGCAGCATAAAGTATCGCAACGGAGCTATCATAGAACCTTATATAAGAGTTGACATTGGCTTCAGCGCTTTGTTACTTGATGCTGATAAATCGAATCGTCGCAGCCACTCGCCTTTCCGCAGTTTTGAAAGTATTTGGGCCAGTCTCGAAGTGTTCAATCTTCTTGACCGCTCTAATACCATTTCCTATTTGCTGGTAAAAGATTTCGCCAACAATATTTTTACAGTTCCCAATCGTTTAACTCCACGATTAATAAATTTTAAGATCGTTGCGAGGTGGTGATTTGTGTAGCCAGCATTTGCACTACTATTTGGCTTTCGTTGCGTCGCACTCTTGTGCTGTAGTAAGTCTACCGCCACTTATTGCTACTCCTATCCCAAACGGTAAATCCAACTTTAAATTGGACAGGATTGCGGAATTGATTGGCCGCCGAACCAATTACATATGCACCCAACTTGAATTTATAAACCGGATAAAATGGCATTTTAAGAACTTTTTCAATACCAGTAAATAGCTCCGCATAACGCAAATTTCTTTCAGGTGCAATTAAAAAGCCACCGCCTACGATCTCACGCAACTCCAGTTTTTTGAACAGCGGAATTTTATTCAGGATAGCTCCATTGAATTCATGCACAAAATGCATTTGGTAAAAACGCTCAAATACCGGGAACGTTGAATCAAGTGATTGAAAAGCTTCATCGGGATTCATGAAAAGGATCGGATCGCCGCGTCGCTGAAATTTATAGTCAACCATCCGAAGATCTTTTGTATTGAAAAAATTTCCAGTAAGTATCTTGTATTTAAAAACACCGGTCACCCCTAATTTTAATTCCTGCTCCATACCGAATTCGAGATAATCAAAATCCACTACACTTTTTAATACACCCGGGATTCCTTTTCGCCAGCTTGCATAAAATGTGGGCCACTTGGAACCAAGAATAATTTTTTCTCTTGGCTCACGAATGAAACGCTGCCGCGGTGTGTATTGCAAACGAACTTTTCCATAAAACGCATTATATGCTTCGAAAGGTACTGGCTCATTCACTACACCAAAAACAGTATCCAATTTGGGGTTTGTTTCGTAGCCAATCACAGAACGACGATATGAATAATCTGCATTTAAAAATAAGACCAGGCCATTCGCCACTTCTACTCCATGATTAATACCAATAGCCTCATTGAGATAAAAATTATCCCGCTTCAGCATATTGATCCATGCATCACCCTGGAAAATATACTGAAAGTCACGTTGTGCTGAAACATTAATAAAAGCACCATTCAAAGGATTGTACTTGTGAGTGATGCTTATATTCCCATTCAAATCCTGGTTCCTGATACCGTAACTGATATTCGAAAACACTGCCACTGATCTCTTGGATGTAAATGTTTTAAAATAAGTAACATTTGCTTTTATTCTTACGCCACCAAATCGAAAGGGGTCAATAACATCTATAAGCGGTGGTAAATGCCATGAACGTTTTTTCTCACGGTTAAATTTGGTTTGTCCGAATAGCAAAACCTTTGGCCATGTTACTTTGTTAGTTATTCTGTCCATGGAATCAAGATATGGTTGGCTGGTGGTAACACGAAAGAGGCTGTCTTTATAATGAATGAACCTGATCTCTTTTGCGGTCAGCGGTTCTGTTCTTGTTTGTTGCCAAAAACTGCTGTCACGGTCATAAGCTTCCTGTGCTGTAGAGCTAAGTTCTGTACCGAAATATTTTTTCGGAAATTCTTTATTGAACTCAAAGTCTTTGTAAGAAGCGACCGTTTCTCCTGAGAATTTTCCTTTCCCTGTTTTTGAATAATAAGTGAATTGCTGGCGGGTGATCATCCATGCTGTATCATCAACAAAACTGTATTGCTGGTCTATCTCAAAATGATCGTATTCAGGAATATGATATTCGGGCAATGTGAAGTGTGCACTTAAAATTACCCACGCACTGTCAAGGATCCTTATCTCGCCTTCAACAGTTACATTACTTAATTGTCTTGGTTTTACACTGATGGTATATATCTTTCTTTCACCCTCATGTTTTATATTAATGACCTTATAGCGGTATGCAGCAAGACCACTATAGCTAACAGGAGATAAAAACGGAACTTCTGACAATACTCTTGACGTAAGAAGATTATTATACAAATTAAAATTTCCTTCAGTTAGCGAGAGATAAAAAAGTGCTTCCGGGTTTCCTCTTTTTTGAACTCCTGTTCTTTCTTCTTTAACGCGGCTGTCATTCTCGTGATCATAATGCAGAGAAATTTCTGCCATAGCCATTCGTTGCAGCTCGGCATTCAAATTAGCAGTGATCGTATCTGCAGATTTCTTTTTTGTTTTTACTTTTCGCTGTGTTGAGTCTTCCTGTGTAGCTTTTATATAAACATTGCATGAATAGGGCCCGGCTGCTGCAAGTATATCATCCTTACCTCTTATCACATTCCGAATGATCTCTTCTGAACGGTCTTTCAATTTCCCTTTTACGACCACCTCAGAAAGATTTTTTACTTCATCCGTTTCCAGCACAATATTCTGTACATAATCCCGGCTAACGACAACATTTATCAAAAGTGTTTTATAGCCGAGCATGCTGAAGGCAAGATCATAAGTTCCTTCTTCAAGACGCAGCTCATAACTTCCATTTTCCTTTGAAATAGTTCCTTTTACTGATCCTTTTACCTGTACGCTTACTAACGCAAGCGGTTCAAGCTTATCATTAGTGATCTTACCGGAAACTTTAAAGTATTGTGCCTGGGCACCGTAAAAGCCAAGAAAAAGAGCCAGCAATATGCAGATGTGCCGATACATAGCAGTAGCAAATGGATTATCTGTAAAGATGCAAAATTAATAACGCCGGTTCTTGAACCATTGTTATTTTTTGAATGATTTAACAGGTAAATGATTGACGTTCTGAACTATCCCGGGTTAATACTTGACTGGTTTTAATTTATCATTTAGCTTCACCTTTGCACAATTATTGCAGCAATAAATCAGCATTCTCATTAATTATTTAACTAACTGCTCCAAGCTTATGATTGAGGATCGCCAAAACATGACAATGGAGGAACTTGTGGATATTCTTGCCCAAAAAACGCAGAAGTTTACGCAGCTATTGGTGTATAAAGATTTCGGGAATGAATACAAAGAATGTAAGGAAATTATCAGGCAGATCCTTGCAGAAATAGAAATTCGAAAAGAAGCAACATCCGTTCAGCAAAACAAAGAATCGGCGTGTCTTACCCAGAATTCTTCTTTCCATTCCGTATCGCAGTGCAACTCATTTGGCAGTTCTTTGTGAATTTCATTCAATTGTTCAGGAGTAAGTGTCTGTTCTGCATAAAGAAACAATTGCCTTTCTTCAAAACGAATATGATTATTGACAAACTCTGCAAGCAATTGTAATGAGCTGGGATCTGGTTCCTTATCGAGAGAAATAATTAGGTCACGTATCTGTGCATGTTCTCTAAACATTTGCCTTACTAAAGCATTATCCTCTGGTAAAAACTTCACTAATACTTTTTCTTCTTCTTTAAAATGCGGTTTAATATGGTTTGACCAAAACCAACGGGTATAATTACAAAGAGTTTCAATAGACGTTCCGTTTGCTAAGCCCTGCTTTATTTTCCATGCAAATAATAACCCGTCATGATGTTCACGACTGAGTGGAGCTAATTCTTTACTTCGCTTTATGGGTTTTATCTCTTCCATGTTGTAAAATTAATAAGATGTATTAAAGAATGGGGTGATGTTTAGCATCAATTTAACTGATCTAAATCAGAAGAAAGGCTTCACGCAAAGGCGCTAAGTATTCGCAAAGACGCAAAGATCACTTTGCGGTTAATCGAAAAAGTTAAATAGAATTGTTGTTGTACAAGAGTGCGACGCAAGGAACGATGAATAGAAATACAAAAGCTGGCAACAAAATTGTATTTCTAATAATTAAATAATTTATTAACCAAATTTTACTTTCAACAATTTGTATGCACACCTGTTAATAATTAACTTTAGGAAGTGATTAAGATAAGTCTTTATTTTAGTCATGGGTCAAACATCTGAATAAAACAGGTGTCGTGCAAAAATCTGGTAACCACCCTATGCCAGGATTGTGAAATTAAAAACGAAGTGAATTGACAGAAACGATCATCAACCTCGAAACCGTAAACCCTATCGAGTTCTTTGGCGTAAACAACGGCAAGCTCGACATTCTAAAAAAGAAATTCCCTCTTTTAAAGATCTTATCAAGGGGTACCCAGTTAAAACTTAGTGGTTCGCCAGAGCAGGTAACATCTGCCCGCGAAAAAATTGAACTCATCGTGCAGTACCTGGAAAGGAACGGCCATATGAGTGAAAATTATTTTGAGCAGGTTCTCGGTGGCGATGATGCTGAGACGGTTGATAATTTTATCGACCGTAATCCAAATGATGTCTTAGTGTTTGGCCCGAATGGTAAAACTGTTCGTGCAAGAACTGCTAATCAAAAACGTTTGGTGCAAATGGCAGAGAAGAACGACATCGTGTTTGCGATTGGCCCTGCTGGTACTGGTAAAACATATACGGCTGTAGCATTAGCCGTAAGAGCTTTGAAGAATAAAGCAGTGAAGAAGATCATTCTTACACGTCCCGCTGTTGAAGCAGGTGAGAATCTTGGCTTCCTTCCCGGTGATCTGAAAGAAAAGATCGATCCATATCTGCGTCCTCTGTATGATGCATTGGATGATATGATACCCGCTGATAAGCTCGGTTATTATATGAGCACAAGAACAATTGAGATCGCTCCGCTTGCTTATATGCGTGGTCGTACACTTGATAATGCCTTCATCATTTTGGATGAAGCGCAAAACTCAACTGACCTGCAATTGAAAATGTTCCTGACTCGTATTGGCGCCAATGCAAAAGCGATCATCACTGGTGATATTACACAAGTTGACTTACCGAGGAATCAACGCAGCGGTTTACAAAAAGCTTCCCGCATTTTGAAAAATATTGATGGCATTGCACATATCGAACTGGATGAAGATGACGTGGTGCGTCACCGTTTAGTGAAATCTATTTTGAGAGCTTACGATAAAGAAAGAAAAGAAGAAGAGAATCGTGGTGAGATAAAATAAGATCATGTAGCAAACTGTGGTAATTCTCTTCAGCTTCTGTTGCGTCGCACTCTTGTACATTAACAATTTTATTCAGCTATTAACCTATACCACCCTTTCCTTTTGGAGAGGGTGCTTTGTTTAATACTTGCGATGCCCAAACTGACTACTTGAAGGTTTTTAGTACATTGCATAAATGAAAAAACTGATCCAACTTACGCCTTTATTGATCTTCCTTTTATCCGCCTGTAATGATTCAACCAAAGAAGAAGAAATAAAACCAGCAAATGGAATGGATGCCGCTAGTAAATTTCTTCGTGCGGCGTTGGATGG
>JBIOVR010000335.1:0-21844 GCA_044867875.1 Chitinophagaceae bacterium | reverse complement strand
CTGTCTTTTCCCTGCATATCCTTTCTCAATTCAATATTTGCAAATCCTCGAAACAGGCTTACAGCTTGTTCACCCAATGCCTCATTTATTTCAACAAATAAACTTCCGCCGGGTTTTAAATGTTTTACAGCGAAGTCAGAAAGCTTTTTATAGAACAGCAGGGCATCCTCGTCGGGTACAAACAAAGCAAGATGCGGTTCAAATTCTTTCACCCGTGCATGCATTGTGTTTATCTCGCTTTGCTTTACATAAGGCGGGTTGCTGACGATGGTATCATATTTTCCTAACTCTTTCCATTTTTCTTCATCGAGAAAATCGAGCAAAACAAAATTTACTTCAGTATTTAACTCTACCGCATTTTCGGTTGCTATAAACAAAGCTTCACTGCAAACATCAATTGCTGATACATTGGCTTCCGGCAATTTCTTTTTTATAGTAATTGGTATGCATCCGCTACCCGTCCCTATATCAATGATATTTTGACTTTTATCCCGAAAGCTCTCGGGATTTAACTTTTGACTTTCTTTCACGATCCAATCAACCAACTCTTCCGTTTCCGGTCTTGGTATCAAAACATTCTTGTTTACTTTGAATTTCATCCCGGCAAACCATGCTTCGCCTAATACATACTGAACAGGTTCATTTTTCTTTAATCTTTCAGTTATTGCATCCAAGTCTTCGAGTTGTGTGCAGGTGAGATACGGAACTTTATTTTTTACTTGTTCTGCTCTTGACATATTTGTTATATGTTCTACCACCAGCTCAATAATGTTTCTTAATTCATCAGTTTCATAAACATTCTTAAGCTCTTTTGTCAAAACTGTCCTGGCTTCATTCAAGGTCATTGGCAAACTTACGACGTGAATGGTGAATGGTCAATGATGAGTTTGATGAATCTTTGTCATGCCATAAACAATTACATTTGTATTATTCACCATTCACATTGACAACGCACGAAACATACATGCATCGCTGCCTTGAACTGGCAAAACAGGGGATTGGTCATGTTGCACCCAATCCAATGGTCGGTGCTGTTCTTGTTTACAATGGAAAAATTATTGGTGAAGGTTATCATCAGCGATATGGAGAGCCTCATGCAGAAGTAAATTGTATAAATTCAGTTAGTGAGCAGAACAAGGATAAAATTTCAAGCTCGATTTTATATGTTTCGCTGGAACCTTGTAGTCATTTTGGAAAAACGCCACCCTGCACTGATTTGATAATAGCGAATAAAATTCCCGAGGTTGTTATTGGTTGTCGTGATCCTTTTAAAGAAGTTGATGGGAAAGGAATTGAAAAACTTAAAGCTGCAGGTATCAAGATTGTTTATGGAATTCTTGAAGATCAATGTCGGCAACTAAATAAACGTTTTTTTACTTTTCATACAAAACATCGTCCGTATATTATTTTAAAATGGGCGGAAACCGGGGATGGAAAAATTGCAGCTAATGGCACTGATCGTTTATTAATTTCTAATGAACAAACAAACCGTTTAGTACATAAATGGAGAAATGAAGAAGCCTCAATATTGGTAGGTACAAATACTGCTTTGCTTGACGATCCGGAACTTACTACAAGGAACTGGCCTGGCCCTTCGCCAATAAGATCAGTAGTTGACATGGATCTGAAACTGCCGGCATCTTTAAAGATCTTTAATGACAAGCAGAGAACCATTATATTTAATAAGATAAAACATGAAGAGAAGGATCATCTTATTTACTACCAGGTAACCGAAGATGTTAGCCTTGTTCATCTAATTGTGAATGCCTTGTATCAAATGAAAATTCAAAGTGTGATCGTGGAAGGGGGGGCAAGGTTATTACAATCATTTATTGACGAAGAAATGTGGGATGAGGCAAGAATAATTAAGAATGAAGAATTAATAATTAACAATGGACTTGCTGCACCGAAATTGGAAATTAAAAATGCAAGCCAGGAAATGAAGATTTCAGGAGATTCAATTAAAATTTATAATCATGAACTGGGTTGAATGGTTGGGTTATTTATCAGCGGCGCTTGTTGTTCTTAGCTTTTTGGTTGGTCAAAGGGTAAGAAGGATACGTTTTATAAATATGCTGGGTGCTGTTGGCTTTTTGATCTATGGTATTTTATTAGATGTTAATTTTCCGATCATTATTCCCAATGCATTTATAATCTGCATACAGTTTTATTATCTCTTTATAAAAAAGCAACAAACTCCTGGCAAACAGTAACAGCGATAGTAATTTTTATAAAACAATTGAAAAGGAATCCATAGCTGAATTTAAAGATCGGGGCAGCCGCTTTCTTGCTTATGCCTTTCCTATTTCATCTGCTGATGATTTTAAAAAACGATTAAAGGAATTAAAAGAAGAACACTCAAAAGCTGTTCATCATTGTTTTGCTTATCGCATCGGAACCGACGGAAATAATTTTCGCAGCAGTGATGATGGAGAACCTTCCGGTAGTGCAGGCAAACCTATATTGGGCCAAATCGATAGCAAAGAAATCGTCAATGTTGCGGTGATCGTTGTTCGTTATTTTGGTGGCACACTGCTTGGTGTACCCGGTTTGATCAATGCCTATAAAACTTCTGCTTCTTTTGCGCTGCAGTCAAATCCCATTATTAAAAAACCGGTATTGATCAATTATCGCCTGCAATTTGATTATACGATAATGAATGATGTAATGAGGATCATTAAAAAGAATGACTGTGTGATTTTTAAGCAAGAGCTGCAACTGTTTTGTATGATAGAGGCGTCTATTCCAAGATCACAACTTGAGCTATGCATTCTCCAGTTAAAAAACCTTAAGAGCATGGAATTGTCAGCTATTTGATAATTTTTCTGTACCCGGTTCTTTCACCCTTAAAATAATTTACCTTCATCGTTCAATCTAATACTTACGTTATGCTTGCAAGAATTTTCATCATAATTACTTTATTCGTATCAGCCTCCCTTCCTTCGTTTTCCCAGGTTTCAATTATCCCCGAGCCTGTTTCGCTTCAGCAAAAAGAAGGAGTTTATAATTTAAAAACTCAAGTCGTGATCGAAGAGGGGAGCACTAATTTAGCGGTCAAAAAAATTGCAGATTGGTTAAAGGAAAAGTTATCAGTTACGGGTTTACCCGTTTCAATTGCTTCGTCTGCTGAAAAGGCCGATGTTCATTTTTCCCTGAATAAAACTGCCAACAATACAATAGGCAAAGAAGGTTATCAGCTTATTGTATCTGCAAGTAATGGTGTAACAATTACTGCCAACGATCCTGCCGGTTTATTTTATGGGGCACAAACTTTATTACAACTTCTTCCTCCCGCTATTGAAAGCAAATCAACAGTAAAAAACACTTTATGGTCAATACCTGTAGTGGAGATCACAGATTATCCCCGTTTCGGCTGGAGAGGTTTGATGTTTGATGTGTCACGTCATTTTTTTGGAGTAAAAGATGTAAAAGAATTTATTGATGACATGGCTGCTTATAAATATAATTTACTTCATTTTCATTTAACGGATGACCAGGGATGGCGCATTGAAATAAAAAGTTATCCAAAGCTGACAACAGTTGGTGCATGGAATGTGCAGAAGACAGGAACCTTCGGTACTTTTTCAGATCCTGAACCAAATGAGTCACGCAACTTCGGTGGATTCTTTACACAGTCTGATATAAAAGAGATCGTTCTGTATGCAAAAGACCGGTTTATAAATGTTATGCCTGAAATAGAAATGCCGGGACATAGTTTAGCTGCTATTGCCTCTTATCCAGAATTAACCTGTACACCCGGTACGTATGTAGTGAATTCTGGTGAAAAATTTATGGTATGGCCACCAAGTGGACATTTTTATGGATTAGTTGATAATACACTTTGTCCTGCAAATGAAAAAGTATACGAATTCATTGATAAAGTGATCACTGAAGTTGCGCAGTTATTTCCATTTGAATATATACACATGGGTGGTGATGAAACAGCAAGAAATTTTTGGGAAAAATCAGATGTGATAAAAGCGCTGATGAAAAAAGAGAATTTGAAAAATTTGGATGAGGTGCAGAGCTATTTTGTAAAACGAGTGGAGAAGATCGTGAATTCAAAAGGAAAAAAACTAATTGGCTGGGATGAAATACTCGACGGCGGTCTTGCACCCAATGCTGCGGTAATGAGCTGGCGGGGAATGAAAGGCGGAATTGAAGCTGCTAAACAAAATCATGAAGTGGTGATGAGTCCAACCACGTTCGCTTACCTTGATTATATGCAGGGCGATGTTATGATCGAACCACCCGTATATGCAACCTTGCGCTTAAGTAAATCTTACGAATTTGAACCAGTACCTGATGGCGTAGATCCGAAATATATAAAAGGTGGGCAGGCCAATTTATGGACAGAGCAAATTTATAATATGCGCCATCTGCGTTATATGGTTTGGCCAAGAGCATTTGCAATCGCTGAAGTTTTATGGAGTCCGAAAAGTAAAAAGAACTGGGATAATTTTTATAAAAAAGTAGAAAGTCATTTTGCAAGATTTGATGCAGCGCAAAAGAAGTATGCGCCGAGTATGTATGAGCCTGATTTCAAGTTCACGAAAAATGATAAGAATGAAATTTCAGTTGAGATGAAAACAGAAGTTCCTGATATCTCTGTTCATTATTCATTTGATAATTCTTTTCCCGATAATTTCTATCCTCATTATTCAAAATCAGTAATGGTACCCAAAGACGCAGCAACTATGAAAGTTGTTACCTATCGGGGCGGTAAACAAATGGGGAGATTAATTGTTTTTCCCGCCGCAGAAATGAAGAAGAGGGCAGGAGTGAAAGATAAAATGTAGTCTTCAAAATTGCAGGTGAATCGTATTTCTACAGGTATGAGATTTGAATTTATTTAATTCTTACCTTTCAAATTACTTACTGTTCCCGAATATATTCATCAGCAAAACTTTTTTTATGAAAGCAGGGAAAACTATTTTATCAGTAACCATTTTAATCGCTCTGTTTTTTGTTCAATCTTGTCAGAAGGAAACAAAGAAAACAGAAACAATTAATGAAGAAATTGCTACTGCGCCCAATAAGGGAGCTGCAGCCGGAGCTGCGCTAACGGCACCGCAGGTATATGGTGTATGGCATGCAGGCAATGACCAATGTATATGGGGAACTGTAAGAAGTGTAACTGAGTTTGATTCGAAAAACCATTGGCTTATTGACAGGGGTAATGGTCAGCCATCAGTAAATATTGTAATACTCAGTTTTGTGCATCCATTAAAGCTATTGAATAGTACAACCGATGCAACAACTCTTAATGGTATTCCCCGTGGTATGACACCTGACATTATTAATTACTTTAAAAGTAAAGGTATCCGGGTGATGCTCTCGATCGGAGGAATAACTTATACGGATGCATGGGACCAGGCTTTATCATCCAATGCTACCCAGTTAGGATTAAACGCTGCGGCAGTAGCTAATAGTTTGGGTGTAGGTATTGAAATCGATTATGAACAGAACCGCAATCCTAATTTAACCGGTTTACAACAGTTCATTACTGCATATCGTTCGCAAATATCTTATGACGCAACAGGAAATAATCATGCTGCACGATTAACTATTGACTTGGCATGCGGTGATCGCTGGCTAATTGACATTTGCAGAAAAGCAACAGCCGATTGGCTTAATATATCTACTCCTGTTTTGGATTATGCAAATGCAATGGTTCCTGCTCGTCAGCCAAGCGCATCTGCAGCTATTGCAAACTGGCAGGAACATATAGATGGTAAGCCACAGTATGGACCGCCTATTCTTCCTTTGGCTCCGGCTAAATTTACCGGAAGTTTGTATTTGGTGGGAAGTAAAGCAATTCCAGAATGCACCAGTTTTAGTAGCTCTTTACAAAACAGTACATCAAGCTTTGTTCAATCAGTAGTATCTAAAGTACCCGGAGGAACATCGGGTATGCTTGGCTATATGTTTTGGGCTGCAGAATGTTCAGGAGCAAGATCAGTGTGTACAACGCCACCGAATAGTTGCGAAAACGGAATGGGAGCAGGAGCAACAGCTTTAGGTATACCGATACCAATGCCTGCATTAAGACAGCAGTAATATAAAATGATTCGATTAAGAGAATGTTTTATTTAAATACGTTATCGGATTTAAATAAAACATTTTTCTTTTTCCCTGTATACTTTTATCCATTCGCCAGGGATAAGGGATGATTGTTTTGATAGTATAAGGCAAATGCGAAGGTTTTCCAATTGCATTTCCGGTATTGCCAACTGTACCAATAACAGTGTTTGACGTAACCATTGTAAAACTGTTTGTTTTTATTTCATCAAGGTGAGCATAATAATGTATCCGCCATTTTGGACCAAGAATAAAAACTACATTACCGCCTCTTGAAGATTTGCCTTTATATAAAACAATCCCGCCTGTAGCCGGGTGAACATCAGTCCCTTTTTTTGCAAAGATGTCAACACCTTTATGTGTTATTGATTTTCCCCATGGATATGCCCAAAAAGAATTTTGCGAATAACTTTTTCTTGTGGCCCCTTTCACCGGCATTTTAAATTCTTGTGGAATGATAAAACCAACGACCATTAAAACAAATGACCCGGCGAATATTTTCGTGGCTATACTAGATATTCGTTGACGGGTCATAAGAATTGTACGAGAATAAAGCTCCCTGGTTAACTGGCTCTTCAAAATTTATTATAACAAATCATCTTCTTTGAACTGGTACTGGCTTTTTATCTTCCGCATCACTTCATCCATGCTTGCACGATGATCTTCAGGTTCCCATTCACCACGTTCCCATTTATCCAGTTCCCTGTCAATATTTTTTTGCTGAAGCTGCACCACTTTTTCTGCCAGCGTATCACTCATTTCTTTTTGTTTTTCATGATAAATTTTTCTCCGCTCAAATCTTTCCACTTTATCTTTTCTTATCTCACCTTCTTCATTTGCCATGTGCAGCAATTCTTCTTTTGCCAATGCAATATCATAAGGCCCAAGCGGCATCATCAATTTTGATAACACCGGTCCGATCTCAATTAAGATGATCAGCAATGAGATCAACCAGCTTGCCCAGAACACACTTCCTTCTTCGGCCGACAGATCAGCCAATGCTTTATTGCGTTCCAAAAAACCCATATTCGCCATGGCAGTTTGTTCAAACTGTTTTCTTTATCTTCCATAGATGCTTTTGCAGCATCAGTAATGTTATTCTGGCTTTTCATATTTTGTTCAAGAAATAAAAGTTCAGGAGCAAATTGATCCCTTGCCAGGTTAAATGCATCCTGTTTCAATCTTGTGATATTTTCAATACCTCTTTGACGACTGCCACCCGTACCATCCGCTTCCTGCAGGTACGCTGATCGCAAATTGTGCAGCGTATCCTCGATCGCCAGCTTGCGACCGAGGAGCCGCTGTCTTTCAGTTTCTGCATTTACAAGTTGATTTTTATATTCCATGGCTAAAAGACTATCATTAAGCCGGATCTTGTCATGAAGGTTTTTCGTCATTTTAACGTTGATCTCTTTTTCAAAAATTTTCATCTCGAGTGGCCGGGCGATCACTACTCCTATAAGCAATGCAAGAGCGATCCTCGGCAATGCCATCATGATCTGTTTGCGGCGTGATACGCCATATTTCCGCATGGTGGAAACGAGAAAGCGATCGAAATTAAAAATGATCAATCCCCAAATGATCGCAAATCCGATCGTCCACAACCAGTTTCCAAATACGGTGTATATAGCATAGCCGGCTGAAATAGTTGCCAGCACAAATGTGGCAAGCAACACTGCGCCAAGCCCTGAGTACTTACTATGTTCTGAGGGAAATTGTTTCAGTAATTTTTGATGTGCCCCTGAGCACCACCATAAAAAATTGTTATCAGCCGGTTTTCTTTTTTCGCCGAATGAGTCGTAGGAATACAATAAGTCTTCCTGGCCATTATTAATATTTGCCATTGTAGGTGTTTTTCAGTAAAAAAATAAAAAATGAAATGCCCGGTTGAAGTTGAATGATTTTAAAACGATGAGATTTTCTGCTAATTATATTATGGTTGTTAAGAAATGGATAAAGAGTTATGTACCGAACATTTGTTCCCTGATTAAGCTTTTGTTGCGTCGCACTCTTGTGCTTCCTGTAATTCTATTGATCAACTAAATCCAGTTATTATTATTTCGTTAATTTCAGCAACACAAAACTAACTATATGCGAAAGCTCTCCACCATTATCTTACTTGGATCTATAGCCTTTTCACTTACCGCACAGAAGCAAAAGAAAGCAGAAGAAACAAAAACAGCTGTCAATTACGATTCCGTTTTCCAGGCATTGAAGTGGAGATGTATTGGTCCATTTCGCGGTGGTCGTGCCAATGCAATTTGTGGTGTTCCGGGAAATGACCAGGCATTCTTTGTTGGTTATACCGGCGGCGGTGTTTCAAAAACAGATGATGGTGGCTTAACATGGCGCAATGTTTCTGATGGATTTTTTAAAGTTGGTTCTATTGGCGATATCGCTGTTTCAGAATCTGATCCTAATGTTGTGTATGTTGGCACAGGCGAGCATGCAATCCGTGGTGTGATGACCTCTTATGGTGATGGTGTTTACAAATCAGTTGATGGAGGAAAAACATGGAAGAATATCGGCTTGCAGAATACCCGTCATATTTCGGATGTGGTTATTCATCCTAATAATTCCGATATAGTTTATGTTGCTGCACAGGGAACAGCGCATGGTCCAAATGCTGATCGTGGAATTTTTAAGTCAACAGATGGTGGACAAACCTGGCGCAAAGTCTTATTTGTAAATGATAGTAGCGGTGCCAGCAGCTTAAGCATGGATACAAAAAACCCACGCATACTTTATGCAGCTACATGGCAACATCGGCGTTTACCATGGAAAGTAGAAAGCGGTGGCAATGGTTGCTCTATTTGGAAAAGTAATGATGGTGGAGAAACATGGAATAAAATTAATAGTGGGTTACCTGCACAAATGGGAAAGATCGGTGTATCTGTTTCAAAAGCAAATCCTGATCGTGTGTATGCAATTGTAGAAGCAGAAAAATCAAAAGCAGGATTGTATCGTTCGGATGATGGGGGTGCGAGTTGGACACTGCAGTCAAATAATCAATTGATAACATCCCGTTCATGGTATTATATGGAAGTATATGCAGATCCAAAAAATGAAAACATAGTTTATGTCTTAAATGCACCGATGACAAAATCAATTGATGGAGGAAAAACATTTACCCAAGTAAGAGTTGGCCATGGAGATACACATGATCTTTGGATAAATCCAAAAGATCCTACAATAATCGGCTTGGCCGATGATGGCGGTGGTGAAATAACTTTTAATGATTGTAAAAGCTGGAGTTCATTGAACAATCAACCAACAGCACAATTTTATCGTGTTAATGTTGATAATCGTTTTCCATATTGGGTGTATGGCGGGCAACAGGATAATACATCCATGATGATCCAAAGCCGCAACAATTCTTTTGGTATAACAGAAAAAGATTGGGCGGTTGGCCCCGGTTGTGAAAGTGCATGGATCGCCTTTGATCCAAACAATCCAACACAGTTTTATGGCGGTTGCTATCAAGGCTATATTGAAGTGTTAGACGCAAAAACAAAAGAGGTAAAAGATATCCAGGCTTATCCTTCCGTGAACCTTGCTATCGAACCAAAGAAAATGAAATACCGGTTCAACTGGAATGCGCCGATCATTGCTTCACCACATGACCCGTCAATAATTTATCATGCAGGGAATGTTTTATTAAAAACAACGAATGGTGGAATCAATTGGGAAGTGATCAGTCCTGATCTTACAAGAAATGATTCAACCAAACAAGGATTAGGTGGCGGTCCAATAACGAACGAAGGCGCGGGTGGTGAAAATTACAATACCATTTACTATGTAACTGAATCTTCATTAGAAAAAGGAGTGATATGGACAGGCAGTGATTGTGGTTTGGTCTACATGACAACAGATGGAGGAAAGAACTGGAAGAATGTTACACCTGCCGGTTTACAGGAATCCATGATAAACTCAATTGAACTTTCGTCAAATGATAAAGCCACTGCATACATTAGTGCCACCCGGTATAAGTTCAATGATTATGCATCTTATACATACAAAACAACTGACTATGGCAAAACATGGACAAAGATCACCGCAGGTGTTGATGCCGATGATTTTATTCGTGTGATAAGAGAAGATAAAAAAGTAAAGGACCTGCTTTATGCCGGAAGTGAAAGAGGATTTTATATTTCTTATAATGGTGGAACGAACTGGAACAAAATGCAATTGAATTTCCCTGTGGTGCCGGTTACTGACCTGGTCATTAAAGACAATGATCTTGTTGCAGCCACTGCGGGAAGATCATTCTGGATATTGGATGATCTTGGATCCTTACAACAATTTGCAGGAGTGATGGCTGCTAACAAAATAAAACTGTTTGCTCCTAAAACAACTTATCGTTATAGCGGCGCAGCAAATATTCCGGGTCTTGATCCTGGCAATTCAAATGGTGCAAACCCGGTAGAAGGAGTGATGCTTGATTATTATTTTCCTGAAAGCGCTGATACCAATATTGCGAAGCTTGAAATAATGGATGCAAATAATAAAGTGGTAAGAACATACACCAATAAAAAAGATAGCCTGTTCAAACCATACCCCGGCGGTCCGCCAGCTGCACAAGTGATTCCTGCTATGAAAGGCATCAATCGCTTTGCATGGAATTTTAAAGGAGAAAATATTTCTCCTGATATACAGGGGGCTTTTGTTTATGGCGATTATTCAGGTTATCGGTTACCTCCTGGAAAATATAAAGCAAAGGTCACTTACAAAGATGCTTCTTCTGAGACCGAAATGAATGTGATCCAGGATCCTAATTTAAAAGTAACCGCTGCTGATTGGAACGAACAACAAAAATTCCTGAACAATATTACCGGCG
Source organism: Chitinophagaceae bacterium (assembly GCA_044867875.1). Taxonomy (GTDB): domain Bacteria; phylum Bacteroidota; class Bacteroidia; order Chitinophagales; family Chitinophagaceae; genus VBAS01. The sequence continues at coordinate 10,926 of JBIOVR010000335.1, read as the reverse complement.
AGGTTAGTGAAATTCACAAGTCCATAATTGCAATGCGAAAAGTAAAAAAACAGGTGGAAACATTTAATGAATTACTAAAAGACGTGAAGGATAGTAAAGACTTAATGGAAAAAGGAAAAGAGTTGATCAAGAAGATCGATGAATGGGAAGCAAGCCTGATCGAAACAAGGCAAAAGACCTTCCAGGATGTAATTAATTTTTCCAGCAAATTAAATGTAGAGTTTCTTTATTTGAAAAATCTTGCCGATGCTCATGACCCAAGAGTAACAGAAGGATTAAAGAACAGAAATGCTGACCTTGATAAAGAATGGGTGAAATATAAAAACGTTTATGATAAAGATCTAAGAAAGGCTATCGACAATTATAATGCCTTATTTAAAAATAAGAACTTGCCAGCGATAATTTGGGAATTAGGTGTTCAGTGAGAAATTCCAACGATTAGCAAACGAAGCTTTTATTTTTTAAAAGCGTAATTGGGTACCCAACATTTGTTCCTTGATTAAGCTTTGCTTGCACAGTTTATCCAGAGCGAAGCGAAGGACTCTCTTATACTTTCTGTAATTCTATTTAGCATGAAAAGTTTATTCAGTTTTTAAATTATCTACAGGATTAGCATTGGCTGCCTTCAGTGTTTGAGACAGAACTGTGGCGAGTCCCAAAAACAACATGATCATCAGGCTAACGAATATTTCTATAAATCCGATTTTAATGCTGTAATACTGAGTGTTGGTCAGAAGGTGAGTAAACAGGAGATACATTACAGGTATTGTGATGGTGCTGGCTATGACCATGAGGATCACGAAATTTTTGGATAACAGAAACACAAGATTTTTTACAGATGCACCCAATACTTTTCTAATGCCTATTTCTTTTACACGCTTTTTAATAGTAAAGGATACGGTGCCCAACAATCCAAGGCAAGCCACAGTTATCGCCAGTAATCCTAAAAATCCCCAGAATTTCATGATCATGATATAAAAACTATACGCTTCTTTGATCTCATCGGAAAATAATTGGGCAGTGAATTTGCCTTGACCACCTATCTTTTTCCATAACTTTTCCATAGCAGTGATGCTTTCGAGGGCATCATGCCCTTGTAATTTTATGTTGGCATAAACGAATTTTTGAGGATTGTATTCGAAAAAAAATGGCGCAATGGCGTCCTTCAACCCGGAATAGTGAAAGCTTTTTAATACACCGGCAATACGAAATTCACTACTATCGGTTAAGGTGATTATTGTGTTGATAGCAGCCGAGGGTTCTTTCAGACGGAGAGCTTTTACAAATTCCTCATTTACGATAATGAACCTGGAGTTATCCGATTTATTTTGACTAAAATTGTTACCTGCAAGAAAAGATAGTTTCATATTTGAAATGAAAGCATCATCCACAGACATAGAGGTGATAGCAATAGAATCCAAACGGTCTGTTGTTTTCATGAATCGTTCCGCCGCACTGCCGATTCCTAAAATATGAGAAGACAATGATATGCGCTGTACCTTGGGTAATTTTTGAAATTCATTTTTAAAGATCTGTGGATTGACATTCTGAAGATTAACATCGAGAACCTGCTGTTGTTCAAATCCCAGGTCATAGTTTACCGAATATTTATACTGGCGCATCATGATGACAACTGCCATAATGAACCCAAGGGAAAGAATAAACTGGAATGTTAACACAAACTTGCGGAAGTAAGAGCGGCCACTCGTTTTTACTTCTTTACCCTTTAGTGCCACTATGGGCGAAAGCTTGGAGAAGTAAACTGCCGGAACCAGGCCAGCAAGTGTACCCACGATCAATGCGAACAAAAGGAAGCCCAGGAACGTTTGCCATGTAGGCGATAGATCGATAGGGGAGGTTTCTACCATTTGACTCAAGAAATCTCTTCTAATAATGTCATATATCACATAAGAAAGGATCAATGCCACCAGCACTATCGTGATAGATTCGATGACGAACTGCATAATGATTTGCTTCTTTTGTCCCCCCACAACTTTTCTCACCCCAATCTCCTTCATACGTTCCAGGGATTGCGAAATCGATAGGTTAATATAATTGGTGCAGGCAGGTATGAGTACGATCAGCGTTATAGCACCAGTGATAAAAAGCAATAGGTAGCTCCAGTTTGGCCCGATCGGATCTGATAATTCAGGGCCTGGTATAATTTCGTCTAGGGCCTGCAACTTAAACGCTGCAGTTATGTCCTGTTGAGCATATCTCTCTTTCGCTATCCCATTTAGGAGATTGGTTAAATTGTCCCTGTTTGCGTCTTTGTGTAGAAGCATGTAAATAAAGGAACCCCTAAAAGATGTCCATCCTTCTTTCTCATCAGCGGAAGTCACTTTACTATAAGACAGTAAAGTGCTATAGGAGGCGATCGCTCCAAATTGCATATGGGTGTTTTCTGGTAAGTCTTTAAAAATACCGGTAATCATGAAAATGCCGTATCCTTCTATATTAATTGTTTCTCCCATCGGATCTTTATCTCCGAAGATCTTTGTTGCTTCCGTTTCTGAAAGAACAATGGTATTGGGACTGCTAATAGCGGTTGCTTTACTTCCTTTGAGTAATGGGTAATTGAATATTTCAAAAAAGCCGGGATCAGCAAAATATCCCTCCAGCTCTATTTTCTTTTCTCCATAAATTGCATTGCCATATAGCGACCGATGTATCCGAATCACTTTTTCTACTCCGCTAAAATCCTTTATGTAATGGATAAGACCAGCGGGTGCTGATGCAAGCCGCGGGTTCTCTTGCTTATCATAGAGTTGGGTTGTTACACGGTAGATTCGGTCACCGTTGGGATGAAAATTGTCGAACCGGGAAAGGAAAGCCAGCAGTGCGATGAATAATAAACTCAATGACATGCCCAGTCCCAGGCCTATAACGTTTAATGTCGTGAAGAATTTATTCTTGGAAAGATTTCGAATAGCTGTCTTTAAAAAATTCCGAAACATAAGGTGCTTGTTTAATTACAGAATCGTGATGATCTTGATTAACTCTACTACGACTAATTGTTGAAAGCCTGAACATGTCCAATATTTCTAACTAATAAATCTAATTAGCTTTCCACATTGAGTAAAGCCTAAAATAGTTTTATTACTGAAAATTGTGCCGGCTTCTAATTATCTTGACATTAACGGGTTAGATATATATCCCTTTCACTTTATGTACAATATCGCACAATAGGTGTACGAAATTAATACAGGATGAAAATGAGTTGAGTGCTCAACTCCAAAACTCTTCTTAACTTTAAGAAGGGTTTTGGAATGAAAATCTTTTTAGTCATATTATTTTTTTTGCCACTCAGGTTTTATTCCCAGGTTGGTCAAACTAATTTTTATGCTATTGATAGCAAGATTGAGTCAATCTCTATGACAAAAGCAGATGAGTTGGCAAAGCAACTCGCTTCGCTTGGTAAAACAGATCGGGAAAAAGTGAGAGCTATCTTTCGATGGATAACAGAACATATCGATTATAATGTGATACCCATTGGCCGGGGTAAGAAAAAGCCTCATTCATTTTATAATGAACCCGATGACAGCAGCGCTGCATTACCATCATTGAATGAAAGAGTTGCTGCAAAAGTTTTGAATACCGGGGTTGCTTTTTGCGAAGGATATTCCCGGCTATTTAAAACCTTATGTGATCATGCAGGAATAAAAGCAGAGATCATCTATGGCTATGCACGAACAAATAATACCCGAAGATTTGCTGTTAATCATACATGGAACTCAGTTTTTATTGATAGCACATGGTACTTGCTTGATGTAACATGGGCCAGCGGTTTTGTTTCTTATAGTAATGAATACACCCGTCAGTATAACGACTTTTATTTTCTAACGCCGCCAGATGAATTCATTCGTGAGCATTATCCGGAAGATCCTCAATGGACATTGTTGAAAGATCCTCCTGTTTATCGTGAGTTTGGTCAAAGTCCGTTTCGATATTCGGGTTATGTTAAGGCAGGTGTCAGCAGCTATTTCCCCGCAAAAGGTGTAATTGATGTATCAATTGGCGATACAATTCTTATTGAATTAAAAACAAGGAAAGAGATCAATGATTTTTTTGTTTCGGGATCGCCGGTGCTTGACACGGCTCAGAGTACAAAAATCTCTGCTCTCAATACAAGTGGCGAAAAACTTGTATTTAAATATAACATAACTGATGCCACGGGAGAATGGCTCTATGTTTTTTGCAACGAAGAGTTAGCGTTGCGTTATAAACTGAACGTAAAAAAGGAGATCGCAAAAGCAAATGAGTGAGTGAAGCGAAAACTAACTTCCTCTTTGTGACCCTGTATTAGTCTGTTTGCTTACAAAAGCATTGGTCTGCGTTTTTTGAATGAACTTTGAACCAGGTGCAGAATTATTCTGATTTTTCTTCTTATCGTTTTTCTTTTTACCTTTTTGCTGATTTAATAATGACATACGATAGTATTTTTTTGTAAATATACGAGTTTATTTTTTTGGGATATGAGAGGAGGCTAGACCGTTAAGATTTATTTAACCAGGTATATTATACCCGAAAACAGGATCTAATGAATGTATCTTTTTTGCAGGTGATCATTTCTCTCTTAGCCGGGATCATTTTTATCATTCTGCTTACTGTAAAATTCAAAGTTCATCCATTTTTTGCATTGATCATCGCTTGCTTTATTACTGGTCTTGGCGCACAACTGCCATTTGCTGAAATTTTAACTCTTATTAAAAATGGGTTTGGCGATGTAATGTCCAAACTGGCCATTATTATTGTACTGGGTACAACGATCGGCGTTTTGCTGGAAAAAAATGGGAGCACCAATGTAATGGCCGCTTCAATATTAAAATTGGTAAGTCAAAAAAGATCTTCGCTTGCTTTATCTGTTACAGGTTTTATTGTGGGGTTGCCAATCTTTTGCGATTCAGGTTATATTGTTTTAAGCGGTATCAATCGATCGCTGATAAAAAAAACGGGTATGGCAGTAGCAACCATGAGTATTTCATTAGCATCAGGTTTGTACGCAGTTCATTGCTTGTTGCCGCCACATCCGGGTGCAACTGCTGCTGCTGTCACACTTGAAGTTGATTTTGGAAAACTGATCTTATATGGAATTTTAATTGCCATCCCTGCTATGCTGATCGGTCATTGGTGGGCAGTGTATGCTGGTAAAAAAACAAAAATTAATAGTGTGTCCACTTCCGAAACTGATGAAGAGATATCTGCGGGACCAAAACCAATCCTTGCATTTCTGCCGGTAGTAATTCCCATTTTGTTGATGGCATTGAAATCAATTCTCGTGCTTGATAAAAATAAAACTGGTTTGCTGATTGATGCTTCTAAAATTCTAGGTGATCCGGCCATTGCTCTTGCTATTGGAGTATTGTTAGCAATCTTAACAGGAAACACAAAGCATTCTTTATCATCTCAGCTATCATCTGCAGTGGAAAAAGCAGGTGGCATATTAGTGATCATTGGCGCAGGTGGTGCATTTGGTGCCGTATTAGCTGCTACTAATATTGGTAGACATTTTGAAGAGAATCTTGATCTGAAAATGCTTGGTATATGGTTTCCTTTTTTGTTAACCTGCCTTATTAAAACAGCACAAGGCTCTTCTACTGTTGCAATTATTACAGCATCTTCAATTGTATTGCCATTGTTGCCGGTGTTGGGTCTTGACTCTGAAAATGCAAAGTTGCTAACGGTTCTTGCTATGGGTGCCGGTTCAATGATGATATCACATTCCAATGATGCTTATTTCTGGGTTATCTCAAAGTTTTCAGATATTGATGTGAGAACCATGCTGCGTGTACATTCAATAGCTTCTGTTTTGATGGGTTTGATAACGATGATAGTAGTTTATATTTTATCGCTTATTATTTTATAACAGGGTATGCATATACTGATCGCTCCAAATGCTTTTAAAAATAGTCTTGATGCGGCAAAAGTTGCCGAAGCGATCAGCAAGGGTTTGCATAAAAGTAAATTATCCTGTACTACCACATGTTTCCCTGTAGCTGATGGCGGTGATGGCACTGCAGATTTATTAATTGATCACTTAGACGGTCAATTGATCCCTGCGATAGTAAAGGATCCTTTAAAAAGAAAAATCTCTTCATCATTTGGATGGATCGAAAAAGACAAAACAGCGATTATTGAATTGGCAGCAGCCTCGGGTCTGCGATTATTGAAAACTGATGAGTACGATCCTTTAGTTACAACAACACAGGGCACCGGCGAGTTAGTTATTGGAGCATTGAACAAAAATGCGGCTAAGATCATTTTATGTATTGGGGGCAGCGCAACAGTTGATGGAGGAACAGGAATTTTAAAAGCAGTGGGGATAAGATTTTTTAATGCAGACGGAAATGAACTTGATGATCTGCCTGCTTCTTTACCCTCGCTTGCAGAAATTGATACTACAGGCTTAGATATAAGAATCTCAAACACAGAAATAATTATTTTATGCGATGTAGAAAATCCTTTGCTTGGACCGAATGGATCTGCTGTAGTTTTTGGTCCACAAAAAGGCGCATCAACTAAAGATGTTCAGTTACTGGAAGCAGGCCTTACTAAATTTCGTGATGTGGTTTTGAATAAAACAGGAAAAGATATGGCTGTTATAAAACATGGAGGTGCAGCAGGAGGAGTGGCAGCGTCTTTGCATACTTTTTTAAATGCACGTCTTGTAAATGGGATAGATTATTTTTTAGAAGCTACCGGATTTGAAAAAGAATTAAAGAAAGCAGATTTGGTTATTACAGGTGAAGGATCAATCGATGAACAAACACTACAGGGTAAGGGACCGTTTGGAGTGGCAAAAAAAGCTAAAGAATTTTCATTACCTGTTATTGCATTTGCCGGTCGTGTGGCAATTGCTCCTGACCAATCATCTCAACAATATTTCGATCGTATTATTTCAATAAATGAAAATGAAGGTGACCTTGAGGTGGCAATGAAAAACACTTATATGAATCTTGAAAATGCTGCAGAGCTATTCGGCGATCTCCTATGAACGATTAGCGGAGCAGCTTATAAAATTTTTCCAGGTCTGCGATTTCTGATGAAGAAAAAATTTCATTGTTCTCATATTTCGCTTTCAGGAACAACACTCTTTTGTGTTGAGGATATTTTTCCAAAATAGTATCTATCTTTTTTCCCAGTTCCTCGTCTTTTTTATAAAGTGGTGTTACGGCTGGCTTTTCAGATTTATACCGGTTAGGCTTTTTTAGTATGATCGCTTCTAATGTCGATAGTTTGCCAACAGGAATTGTATTTACTTTTTGTGCTATTTGATACAAACCCTCCAGTTGTTTTTTACTAAGGCCTCCGCGATTCAAATACTGCTGGTGTAAACTTTTAATAAACGCAGATGCAGGAAAGGCAATCTCTGTTTGCTCAAGTACATCTCTGATAACATCTACTTCGGAATTCATTCTTTGATTATAATTTAAGTTCTAAAAATAAGGAAAGATGAATAGAGTTACAGAACGATGAATGGAGCGTCGCAAAGGACGTTCAATCAGGGTACTAAACCTCACCTCATAATTATTATCTTTGCCGACCTATGACAGAAGAAATAAAAAAAGAAGAACGGAGTTTAAATTTCCTGGAAGAGATTATTGAAGAGGATCTGAAATCTGGAAAGTATAAGCAGATCGTTACCCGTTTTCCGCCGGAGCCAAATGGTTATTTGCATATCGGTCATGCCTCCAGCATTTGTTTGAATTTTGGGTTGACAAAAAAATATCCCGGCTATACCAATCTTCGTTTTGATGATACAAATCCTGTGACAGAAGATGTGGAATATGTGGATAGCATTAAAGATGATATTCGCTGGCTGGGTTTTGAATGGAAGAATGAGTTGTATGCGAGTGATTATTTTGATAAGTTGTATGAATATGCAGTAACGCTGATCAAAAAAGGATTGGCTTATGTAGATGATAGTACAAGTGAAGAAATGGCGGCTATGAAAGGTACACTGACAGAGCCAGGTAAGAATAGTAAGTATCGTGATAGAACTGTTGAAGAAAATCTTGATCTGTTTGCAAGAATGAAAGCTGGCGAGTTTGAAGATGGAGTAAGGACATTGCGGGCAAAGATCGATATGGCGCATATTAATATGCTGATGCGTGACCCGGTGATCTATCGCATTAAACATGCACATCATCATCGCACGGGTGATAAATGGTGCATCTATCCAATGTACGACATGGCGCATGGCCAAAGTGATTCGATAGAAAATATCACTCACTCAATTTGTACGCTGGAGTTTGTTCCGCACCGTGAATTCTATGATTGGCTGATCGAAAAGCTGGAGATATATCCTTCGCATCAATATGAGTTTGCCAGACGTAATATTAATTATACGGTTACCAGTAAAAGAAAACTCCTGCAACTGGTAAATGAAAAATATGTTACCGGTTGGGATGATCCGAGAATGCCAACGATCAGTGGTCTTCGTCGCCGTGGATATACTCCGGAAAGCATTCGTGAGTTTTGTGATCGAATTGGAATTGCAAAAAGAGAAAACATTGTTGATGTTGGCTTGCTTGAATTTTGTCTTCGTGAACATTTGAATAAAATAGCATGGAGAAGAATGGTGGTTTTTGACCCGGTAAAAGTTGTGATCACGAATTATACGAAGGATCACGAATTGCTTGAAACGGATAATAATCCTGAAGATCCAAAGGCAGGTGTTCGTCAAATGCCTTTTAGTAAAGAAATTTTTATAGAGAGAGATGATTTTATGGAGAACCCGCCAAAAAAATATTTTCGCCTGGCGCCGGGACAAATGGTGAGATTAAAAAGTGCTTACATTATTAAATGCAATGAAGTGATCAAGGATGCAACAGGTAATGTCACGGAACTTCATTGTACTTATATCCCTGAAAGCAAAAGCGGAAGCGACACTTCAGGTATTAATGTAAAAGGAACTTTGCATTGGGTAAATGCGGCAGATGCCGTGGTAGTTGAAGTGAGAGAGTATGATCGTTTATTCAAAGTGGAAGATCCATCGAGTGAAGAAGGAAATTTTAAAGATTATATAAATCCTGATTCTTTGGAAGTTGTGAAAGGGTATGCGGAACCCGCAATTAAAAATGCAAAGTTCAGCGACCGTTTCCAGTTTTTGAGAAAAGGATATTATTGTCTTGATAAAGATTCTTCGGAAGAGGGAGTTATCTTCAATCGTACCGTTACCTTGAAAGATGCCTGGGCTAAGGAGGTAAAGAATAGTAAGTAATGATTTGTAATGAACTTCTATGGAAAAGAGACAAAGCTGGATAATTATCTCCAATCCCAAACCACAACCGCCCATTCATCTAATTCATCTTTTTCAATGAGGACTGTTTCAAAGCCGACTTTTTCGTGGGCTTTTAATGAACGATGATTCATTGTAGAGATCATTGTGGCCATCAGGTCGTATCTATTGCTGTATGATTTTTTATGCTCCTGGTAAAGCATTTCAAAAACACCTTTACCACGATATTCTTTAGCAACACATACTTGTCCCATTTCATAATAGCGATAATCGCAAAAAGGTTTGTCCTTCCATTGTAACTTTTCAAGCAACCTGAACATTGACTCCATCGGCGGAAAGACGTGTCTTGCTTCATTGACAACTGTAAGTGCATAAGCGATAACTTTTTCATCATCCTTTATAATTACACTTGGAGCAAGTTGATGAAATACCTGAAGTGTTTTAAGATCATGCTGAAACGTGACAAAGCCCTGAAGCCTTGATTCTTCTGCTGAAATGTTTTTTGGAAGATTCTGTTGCTGTAAATCTAGAATCTGTTGAAGTTCTTCGTTATTATTTACAAGGGTTGAATAAATCATGGTCTATTTATATTCACCAAACACACTTCTCAATTCATCTGCAATTTCGCCAAGTGTAATTTTATTTTCTACAGCCTCAATTACAATAGGCATTAGATTTTCGCCACTCATTGCTTTGTCATTGAGTTGCTGCAGGATCTGGTCAACTTTCGCCCTGTCCCTGTTATCTCTTAATCTTTTTAATTTTTCAGCTTGTAAAGTTCTAATGCTGTCATCGATCTTAAAACCAGGGATAGGGACTTCGTCTTGTACCTGGAATTTATTTACGCCAACAATGATTTTCTCATTTTTTTCGACTTTGCGCTGGTGCTCATAAGCGCTACGGGCAATCTCATTTTGAATAAAACCTTCTTCGATCGCATTTACACTGCCGCCCATGGCATCAATTTTTTCAATTAGCTTCCAGGCTGCTGATTCTACTTCGTTGGTCAATGATTCTATGAAATAACTACCACCGAGCGGATCTACAGTATCCGGTGCGCCGCTTTCAAATGCAACAACCTGCTGTGTTCGCAATGCAATTCTTGCTGCTTCTTCGGTAGGTAAACTCAACGCTTCATCATATCCGTTTGTATGCAACGATTGTGTTCCTCCAAGCACTGCAGCCAATGTTTGAATAGTAACTCTTGAAATATTATTCAAAGGTTGTTGCGCCGTCAAGGTACTGCCCCCAGTTTGAGAATGAAATCGAAGCATCATTGCTTTTGGATCGGTAGCACCAAGTTCCTTCATCATCTTTGCCCACATTCGTCTTGCTGCACGGAACTTAGCCACTTCTTCAAATAAATTATTATGTGCATTGAAAAAGAAGGAAAGCCTTTTGCCAAAAACATTTATATCTAATCCTTTTTCCAATGCTGCTTTTACATATGTTTTCCCATTGCTTAATGTAAAAGCGATTTCCTGTACTGCTGTACTTCCAGCTTCACGAATATGATAACCGCTTATCGAGATCGTATTCCATTTTGGTAATTCATGACTGCACCATTCAAATATATCAGTAACGATCCGCATAGAAGGTTTCGGAGGATCGATATATTTGAATGGTGCAGTCATGAATTACCAAAATGGAATACGATCTCGATAAGCGGTTATCATATTCGTGAA
>JBIOVR010000334.1:0-9805 GCA_044867875.1 Chitinophagaceae bacterium | reverse complement strand
TCTTTAGCCACTGAGTGGTTAAAAGGAAAATCAGTAGATGAAGCAATAAAGATCGACAACATGGAAATAGTGGAAGAACTTCATCTTCCTCCTGTAAAAATACACTGCTCAGTATTGGCTGAAGATGCTATCAAAGCAGCGGTAAATGATTACCGTAAAAAGAACGGACTGCCTGAGTTGAAATTTGAAGAAAGTGTTGTTCATTAAAAAATAAAAATTTTAAAAGTAAAAAGCCAACTCTCTTCTTTGAGTTTTGACTTTTTACTTTTTAGTTAAGTATATGAGTGTTGCATTAGAAAATACGATTTACATAAGTGATAAGGCAAAGTCAAAAGTTGTACAACTAATGGCAGATGCCGGGATTGCCAATGACCCATCTTACTTTGTAAGGGTAGGTGTGGTTGGAGGTGGTTGTTCGGGACTTAGTTATAAGCTCGACTTTGATAACGAAGCAAAGCCGATGGATCAGGTGTTTGAAGATAATGGGGTGAAAATAGTGACCGATCTTAAAAGTTTTCTTTACCTCGTAAACACAACACTTGACTTTTCCGATGGCTTGAATGGAAAAGGTTTTTATTTCAGCAACCCCAATGCAAGCAGGACCTGTGGATGCGGTGAAAGCTTCGCAGTGTAATGAAACGATATTAATAAAAAACCTCCGAGAATTTGCGGAGGTTTTTTTATTGTTTAACTGGCTAAGCTCTAGACTTCACTACTTTTGGCGGCGGCGGTGGAGGAATTGGAGAAACGCCATACTTTTCTGTAAAACTTATATCTTCTTCCTCCTTACTCATATCATATTTTTCAATCTTACCATCTTTCTTTTTAAGAGTAATAATGTTGCCCTGTCTTGAAAAATTGGAAACCGACGGATTTCGTTTGTAAAAGTCATCATCTAATTGCTCGCTAACTTTTATTTTCGGCGGCTCGGATTTCACAACTTCATTCTTAGGTTGTGGTGGCGGTGGTGGCGGCTCTTTTTTTGCCGACTGTGCATTGCTTGTTACTCCAACAACTAACAATATCAGCGGGATCATTATTTTTTTCATAAAGCAATTTCTTGCTGAGATGCAAGGCTTAAAATTTTCCATAAATAGATATCGAAATCACCCATCATTCTTCTTTTCTGCTTAGTTTACCTTATTTTGCACAATCTATCCAAGCCTATGTGGTCCGTTTGTAAAAAAGAACTACGTCAATTTTTCAGCAGTCTTACAGGTTATATTGCCATCATTGTTTTCCTTTTGGTGAACGGTATAATGCTTTTTGTTTTTGAGAATAATATTCTCGATTTCGGATATGCTACTCTCGATAGATTCTTTCAATTAGCTCCATGGATATTGTTATTGCTTATTCCTGCCATCACTATGCGCAGCTTTGCGGAAGAATTTAAGACGGGGACATTTGAGATCTTACAAACAAGGCCGTTGAGTCGTTGGCAAATTGTTTTTGGTAAATATTTCGGAAGCCTCATAGTTGTTGTAATTGCTTTACTCCCAACGATCATTTATTATTTTTCTGTACAACAACTTTCTTCCAGCGAGGGCATTGATACAGGTGCCACGATCGGCTCTTATATCGGGCTTGCGTTTCTTGCCTCGGTCTTTACTGCTATTGGTATTTGCTCAAGCAGTTTCACCAACAATGCGGTGATCGCTTTTATTATAAGCCTGGTGGCTTGTGCACTTTTTTATTATGGCTTTAGTGCCATAAGTCTTATGCCGTCGCTAAGCGGCGGTGCCGATTATTATCTTGAAATGATCGGTATAGATTTTCATTACCGCAGCATCAGTCGCGGTGTAGTGGATACAAGAGACATCATCTATTTTATAAGTGTGATCTTTTTATTTCTTTCAATCTCAAATCGAAACCTTTTGAAAAGATAAGCCATCAATGAAAAGCATTAATAAAATATGGTCTTCTAAGCTTTGGTGGTTATTTCTTTTGATCCTGGTGGTTGCTGTTAATTTCCTGGCTTCTAGTTTTCATTCACGTCTCGATCTTACAAAAGAAAAAAGGTACACACTTAGCGAGGCAAGTAAACAATTGCTTAAAAGTTTAAATGAACCTGTTACGATAGATGTTTTTGTACACAAAAAAAACCTGCCTTCAGAAGTTAAAAAATTAGAAAATTCAATTGCAGAATTTCTATTGAATTGTAAAGAGTACGGCAAAAACAATCTTCAATTTAGATTTCTGAATCCTTATGAAGGTCTTATCGATTCGGCACAAACCCGAATGGAAGATTCACTTAACTATTTTTATGGTCTTTATCCTTCTGTTTTAAGTGCTCCGGAAAAAGTTGGAGATGAATTGGAAATAAGTAAGCTTATTCACGGAGCAGTTGTAAAATATCGTGATACTACAATAGGGATCGATCTACTCCAGGGTCAAAAAGGATTCGGTACTGAAAAGGAGCAAAGAGCGGCATTGTATAATAATGTTGAGGCAACAATGGAGTACAAATTCATGCATGCTATTGAAAAAATTGTATCAGAGAAAAAACCAATTGTTGGCTACGCTTTAGGACATGGAGAGGCTTTTGGCTATAATATTAATGATGCTTTTCTTACTCTTCGTTCAAATTATAATACAGATACAATAAATATCAGGCAGATACCATTCATTCCTTCTGAACTTAATGCATTGGTTATTCTTAAACCCACAATATCATTCTCGGAAGCGGATAAATTGAAAATTGATCAATATGTAATGCGTGGAGGAAAAGTATTTTGGATGATAGATGTAATGTATGCAGAATCCGATAGCCTGTATAAATCAAATGGATTTATAGCTTATGACCGGGCCTTGAATTTGGATGATCTGCTTTTCAAATACGGTGCTCGTATCAATCAGAATTTACTCCAGGATATGCAATGTGATCAGTTAGGCCAAATGAATGGAGATCCAAAAAATCCTCAGCGAAGATTGGTGAGTTGGCCATTCTTTCCAGTGTTGAATGGAACAAATCATCCGATAAGCAAAAATCTGGACGGGGTTAGATCTATTTTTCCTAATACGATCGATACAGTTAAAGCCCAAGGGATCAAGAAAACTTTTCTTTTGAGATCTTCTTCCAATGCCCGAGTTTTAAGTACTCCGGCTAAAATTGATTTTGAATTTTTACAAATAGCTCCCGATGCAAAATTGTTCACAACACATGATACGGGAGTTGCTGTGCTTTTAGAAGGAAAATTTCAATCTTTTTACACCGGGCGAGTTTCCAAAACAATTGCAGATTCATTAAGTTCATACGGAGTTCCATTTATAAATAAAGCTGAACAAGATGGGAAAATGATCGTCGTAGCTGATGGAGATATTGCAACAAACGAAATTAGTCAGCAACAAGGCCCTTTACCAATGGGACATAATTTTTATACCGGCCATACTTTTGCAAACAAAGATTTTTTTCTTAATTCCATTGAATACCTTGTCAACCCCTCAGATATTTTAGAAACAAGAGCAAAAGATTATACACTCAGGTTATTAGATCCTATTAAGGTTAAAGAGAAAAAGAACCTTTGGCAATTTATCAATATTGCAACTCCGGTATTATTGGTTATTCTATTCGGATTTATCTATCAGCAAATAAGGAAAAGAAAATATTCCGCCTGATTGATATCTTCCTTCATTCTCGTTTCAATTATCTTTGCCATTCTTAAAAAGGCTAAATGACATCAGAGCAGGTTACTTACTTAGTATTTGGAATTATTCTGGTTTTGGCACTCATCTTCGACCTTGGGCTGCTTAGCAAAAAAAATCAAACGGTTACCATCAGGCAGGCATTGTTGCAAACATTTTTTTGGGTAGCCCTGGCACTTGCTTTTTTTATTTTTATCTGGGTAAAAAGAGGACAGCAAACCGCTTTGGAATATATCAGCGGTTACCTGATGGAGTGGAGCCTGAGCATTGATAACATTTTTGTTTTCATTCTGATCTTCTCATCATTCAAAGTGAAAGAAAAATATTATGGAAGAGTATTACTGATAGGAATTTTAATGGCTATCTTTTTCAGAGTGATCTTCATTACAGCCGGTGTGGCTCTTGTACATAAGTTTGAATGGATACTCCTGATCTTCGGAGGCTTTCTGGTTTATACTGGCTATAAAATGTTTACAGCTAGTCATGATGAGGAATTTGATCCACATGATACCAAGGTATATAAGTTTATAAAAAGATTTCTGCCACTGATCCCCGGTGATCATCAGGGTAAATATATTCTGAGAGATGAAAAAGGTAAACGACGCTACACGGTACTCTTTGTGGTTGTGCTTATGCTGGCAGCAATAGACCTTTTGTTTGCGCTGGATTCCATTCCTGCCATTATGGGGCTGGTTGATAATTCACCAGCTCACAGGGCAGATGCACAACTTGTAATTTATACGTCAAATATTTTTGCAGTGTTGGGCTTGCGTTCGTTGTTCTTTCTCTTACGCAGTGCCGTTAGTAAATTTGATTATTTACAGCAGGGAATTTCTATTGTCCTTGCGTTTATTGGATTAAAAATGCTGGCCGCTCATTGGATAGATCAATGGATAGATAAAACAACACAAGTATTTGTTTCCCTTGGCATAATTATGGTTTGTCTTTCGGGGTCGATCGCCTATTCTATTTTTATGCAAAAAAAGGGAATTCCCCCTGAGCGGAAACATCACAAATAATTTACAACTTATTTTTTGGTGAGTTACTTTATCAGTCATATTGCAAAAACGCTGAATGCCAAAGCAAGAATTATAACTGACAATTCAATTGATTACATTTTTTTTGATAGTCGCAAAATTTTCTCTCCAGATACGTCTTTATTCATAGCATTGAAAGGTCCGCGAAGGAACGGTCATAATTTTATAACCGAGCTTTACAAGCAGGGTGTAAGAAACTTTGTTGTTTGCGAAGAAGTGAAACAGGAAGATCTTCCGGAAGCAAACATATTATCTGTTCAAGATGCATTTAAAGCATTGCAGCAATTAGCCGCATTTCACCGTAAACAATTTGGTATACCGGTGATCGGCATAACTGGGAGTAACGGAAAAACAATTGTCAAGGAATGGCTTTATCACTTATTGCATGAGAACTTCAATATTGTTCGTAGCCCAAAAAGTTATAATTCACAGATCGGCGTTCCCTTGAGTGTATGGGAAATGAATAAACAACATACACTGGGGATTTTTGAAGCAGTCATCTCTCAGCCTGGCGAAATGGAAAAGTTAAATGAAATTATACAACCCACCATTGGAATTCTTACGAATATCGGCGAAGCACATAACGAAGGGTTTGAAAGTATGGATCAGAAAGTGGAAGAAAAGATAAAATTGTTTTCCAATGCAGAGCTTGTCGTTTATTGCAGTGATGAATGGCTGGCAGATAAAGCCATTGTTCTAAAATATGAATCTGTTATCCATAAAACAGGAAAGCATCCGTTCAAAATTTTTTCCTGGGGAAAAATACAAAAGGCCGATCTCCAGATCCTGGAAATAAATAAGACGCAAAATGATACGGAGATAATTGCAGCTTATAAAAATGCTGAGACGGCAATTCGAATACCATTTACTGATGATGCATCTATTCAAAATGCGATCACTTGCTGGTGTATAATGCTTCATTTGGGTATTAAAGAAACTGTGATAGCAAAGAGAATGAAACAGCTTCAGCCTGTCAATATGCGGTTGGAGTTAAAAAAGGGAATTAATCATTGCACAGTAATTAATGACAGCTATAGCGCCGATCTGAATTCATTACATATAGCATTAGATTTTTTAAAGCAAATGGGTGGCACGGCAAAAAGCACCGTTATCCTCTCGGATTTTTTTCAAACGGGTATAAACGATGAAGACCTTTATGAAAGAATTGCAGATGACCTTGTGCAGCATAAAATTGACAGGGTGATCGGTATCGGGTTAAATATTTCAAAATACCTGAAGTTCGAAAATGAAACTGCAACCTATACAATACAGAATGAATTTTATCCATCAACTGAAGATTTCCTTTCACGATTTCGTTTTTCAGATTTCAGAGATGAGGTGATCCTGGTAAAAGGTGCCCGGATATTTTCTTTTGAACATGTCATACAACTGCTTGAATTAAAGGTTCACCAGACTGAGCTGGAGATAAACCTGAATGCGGTGGCACATAATCTTCAGCAATATCAAAAATTATTGCAGCCGTCTACAAAACTGATGGCAATGGTAAAAGCATTTGCTTATGGAAGTGGTGGTGCTGAAATTGCCAATACATTACAATATCATAAAGTAGATTACCTGGGCGTGGCTTATGCGGATGAAGGAACGGAATTACGCAAAGCGGGAATTACATTACCAATGATGGTAATGAATGCTGAAAATGAAACTTTTGAAACTCTTATAAATAATCGGCTCGAACCTGTCATTTTTTCTTTCTCTGTGTTGAAGTCTTTGGATGGGTTTATTAAAAGAGAAGGAATAAAAAACTACCCGGTGCATCTTGAAATTGAAACCGGCATGAATCGCCTTGGCTTTGCCGTTGAGGAAATGGATAAGTTATCAAGAGAAATAAAAGCAACTTCTTCTTTTAGAGTTCAATCTGTTTTTTCACATCTTGCTGCAAGTGAAGATGCGATGCAGGACGAGTTTACTCATAGACAGTATGATCTTTTTCTCAATGCATGTTCTATTTTAGAAAAAGGCATCGGCTATAATTTTCTTCGTCATATCGCTAACTCAGCAGGTATTCTTCGTCAACCACAAATGCAGCTTGACATGGTTCGTTTAGGTATCGGGCTTTATGGAGTTGATAGTTCTTTTTCTGGCAAACTTGATCTTAAGCCAGCGGCTACTTTAAAATCTACAGTTGCTCAAATAAGGAGTTTAAAAGCCGGCGAAACGGTTGGGTATAATCGCAAAGGAGTTATCGAAAAGGATGCTGTGATTGCAACGGTTAGCATTGGTTATGCAGACGGTTTTAGTCGAAGGCTTGGAAACGGCGCCGGAAAAGTTTGGATAAGGGGTCAGCTTGCGCCGGTTATTGGTACAGTCTGTATGGATATGGTGATGATTGACGTGACTGGCATACCCGGCATAAAACAAGGTGATGAAGTAATAATCTTTGGTAAAGAGATTTCCATACAAGAGCTTGCTAATTGGGCCGGCACAATTCCATACGAGATAATGACCGGTATTTCGGAAAGAGTAAAGCGAGTTTATTATGAGGAATAAGCTTTGATTGCTATTTATTGGAGTGACATTTATGACTTATTTGACTTAGAGCCTTGCCCCATTCTGCTTATATTTGCCCACTAAATCCTAATTGGTGAAACTCAAGCATGTAATCTTCATTATTGCCATAATAATCATCATAGATCAGGTTTTAAAAATTTGGATTAAAACGAATTATCATTTTGGTGAGGCTAATGAAATTACCCCATGGTTTCATTTGCATTTTATTGAGAACCCTGGCATGGCCTGGGGTTGGAAATTTGGGAATGAAACCGGTAAAATTGTTCTGACCCTTTTCCGACTTGCTGCTGTCATTTTTGGTACATGGTACCTGGGCAGGATCGTAAAAAATCATTATCATAAAGGTTTTATTGTTTGCGCATCCCTAATCTATGCCGGTGCATTAGGCAATCTTATTGATAGTATGTTCTACGGAATGATATTCGATAAAGGTTATGTCTTTGTTCCGGCAATAAAAGACTACCAGTCATATTCCGGAATTGCTTCTCTTTCTACCAACGGTTACTCATCTTTTTTACATGGATGTGTGGTAGATATGCTTTACTTCCCCATTTTTGATGCTACGCTTCCAAAATGGGTTCCGTTTTGGGGCGGTGAACAGTTTGAATTTTTTAGCCCGATCTTCAATATTGCAGATGCATCGATCTCCGTTGGTGTCATTACACTTTTGCTATTTCAAAAGCGATTTTTCAAACGAAAAAAGACGGAAGAAACTTTCGCATCTATTGAAACAAGTGCAGATATTAGTGATAAAGTGCAGGTGCAGTAAACCATTCCGTTTAGCACAAGTCTCACTCACACAATGAGAAAAAAGCATTATTTTCATACTCCAAATATCACCTCATGAAGACTTTAATAAAAATCTCGTCCTTGCTGATCGTTACCTCACTCATTTTCATGGCTTGTCAAAAGGAGACAAGTTTTGAACAAGGGACTTCTACGACTTCTGTAGGTTCACTTTCAGTTGATGCTTCTGGTAATTGTCTTGGAGCTGTTGTTTCAGGCACTTATGTGAAAGACACTGCAATTAAGTCTTCAAATTATGTGGATGTGAGTGTAAAGGTTGATACCGTCGGTACTTATGTAATTTCTTCGGATACAGTTAATGGATATTATTTTAGAGCTACTGGCTCATTTGCAGCTACTGGTACACAAACTGTTCGCCTGGCTGGCGGTGCGAAGCCATTAGCCATAGGTACGAATAATTTTAGAGTAACATATAATGGTACTGTTTGCGATTTTACTGTTACAGTAACAGGCCCGGCACCACCAGCGGGAGGTAGCGCCGCATTTACAATAGCTTGTACCGGGGCAACACCGGTAGGTACTTATGTAGCAGGAACAGCACTTACTGCTTCAAATACAATTACACTTAATGTAAATGTAACTACTGTTGGCACCTGGAGCGTAACGACGTCACCTGCTGTCAATGGAATTACATTTAGCGGGACGGGAACATTTGCAACAACAGGAGCCCAAACAATTACATTATTAGGAAGTGGCACACCAACAGCTGCGGGCACACATACATTTACAGTAACTGGCGGAGCAGCGACTTGTACATTTCAATGCATTACTACAGCGGTTGCAATCTCAGATTATTTTCCACGTACTACGAACAGCAATTGGAGTTACCAGTTTGATGATGTTTTTAATGATTCATTATTAACAAAAGTTATTCCGCAAACTCTTTCAGCAATCGGAAATACGTACAATATTTTTATGTCAACCTATGGTACTACACCAGGGTTTGATTCAACACTTACTGATCAATATGCCAGTTATTACAGAAGATCCGGTTCTGATTATTTTGAGTGGATCGATATGGGTTCATATGTTGGCATGACCGCTCCACTATGGATGGAATATACTTTTTTGAAAGATAACCAGGCTGTTGGTGGCACCTGGCAGTCGGCTTCATTTACAGGTCAAATTGCACCACCAGCACCAGCTCCGCCTTTTACGGCTACTTTAAGATGGGAATTTACTATTGTTCAACAAAATGGAAACCTTATGGTTGGCTCGACAAATTACACGAATGTTATCCAGGTAAAACAGGAGTTAAAACAACAGGCAGGAACAAGCTGGACACTTGTAGCATGGTTTGATTCTTATTATGCAAAAGACAAAGGACTTATTAAGCAGGACCTGTATGATAATTTAAACGCTTTACAATATGAGCAGGATGTAAGAAGGCTGGTTATTTATTGATCAAATATTTTATACAAGAAAGTCCCGCTGGTGCGGGACTTTTTGTTTTATTAGCCCAGGGTTTTATTCATAACTGGCAAACCAATCACTATCTCTTTCTTCTACATTGTCCGGCTGGTTTTGTTTATTTAAACTTTGCAACAATCTCGCCTCGTCCTTTTTAGAATAAGGATTGACCATCGGAAGAATTTTCAAACCCTCTGCATATTTCTTTTTGCTCTTAGGATTTGTATAAATATGGAGGTAAGATTTTTTTTCAGATTCCTGTTCTTTTATAACCTTAAGAGGATAGGCAGAAAAATAAAAGTGGGGCTGGCCTTGGCTTTTCATAGTGGATGGATTTTTAAGTAAAAGTTTCATAGATATTGGAAACGTTAAATTATAAA
>JBIOVR010000333.1:0-3614 GCA_044867875.1 Chitinophagaceae bacterium | reverse complement strand
TCTTTATGAGTAAATACTTGTCCGCTTGTAGGATCTATATAGAATTCAATTTTCTCTTGCGGATTTTCAAGGGTCTCATCACTATAGCCATGTTTAAAATAAGCAAGCACAAAATGTTTCGGAATTGAAACTGCTTTTACGGGAATATCAAGCAACTCTGAAAGCACAAGATATAAAATGCCGTTGCTAAGCTGGTTTCCTCTTTTTGCTTCCAGTGTTTTATGAATTAAAAACTCATTTGTTTCCTGCGGATTTATTTCTCCGCCTTTTAAACCATAATAACTATAAAGAATACTGGTGACAATATTTATTTGCTCCAGCGGAGTGAGGTAGTTATTTAGTTCAAGCCAGATATTGCGGCGAATTTTTTCTATTTCCTGGAGTACAGGCGCAGTGGCCAGATCTGGGTATTGAAATTTGGAAACAAGCAATGCACCAAGCATCAGGTCATGATGACCGGAAACATTCCATTGTCTGAAATCTTCACTAAGGTCCCGATAATGCAAACGATGAATGAGCAACTCAATGCGATGTTGCACATTTTCATCCGGGATCGTTTCCCATAAATGTTCAAGACTTGGAATAATGTTTTTGCCGTAGTCAATTATTTTTTCTGATACGGCACCAAACACTTCCTCATCTGGGTCGTCGATGAGGGTAAAAAGTGCGGATAGTTCTTTTGTGGTTTCCATTGGCGGCATTGGGTTTTGTAAATGTCTGTTTTAATAACGATGCAAAACCGTTAAAATTTTCCACAGGTGGGGGAAAGTAGAGAGAATTGCAGATTTCAGATTTGAGATTTCGGATTTAAATCTAAGATCTGCATTCCGAAATCTAAAATACATACTACTTGTGGTTACGTTTTTCTAGCTACAACCATCCAATCCCATGGTTTTGGCTCTGTTAACCATTTTGGAGGCTTCAGGAACTCCGTATCCCATTCGTATTCTATTTTTTGAAAATCCTCAGCTACAAATCCTTCGTTGCTGAGGAGTAACTGTAATTCTTCTTTGAGATAATGCTTGGTAGGAACACTATCAATTTCCGCATTGCCTTGTAAGATATTTTTTAATTGAACATCGCTGTTTTTTTTGCGGATCACTCCATTGGCATCTTTATCAGGGTTCCATCTTTGACGAATGATGGAGGTGAGCATGGAAGATTCAAGAGATGGAATGACGAGGATCAAATGACCGTTTTTCTTTATACACTTTTTTAGATTTGTAAAAAAAGTATTTCTCTTTTTCAATGAATCAGTAAGAATAGCATTGATGCAAATGCCAACGTCACATAAAGGCATTTTTGCTTTTGGGTTTGACATATCAATGCGATCATATTCAACATTTGTAAATTCAGGATAAAGTTTTTTAGCTATTTCAAGATTTTCTGCTGATATGTCAACCGCATAAACTTTTTTAAAAGCAGGAGAGAGAACGGGCAACCATTTGCCAATGGCGCAACCAATATCAATAACCGTTTTATTTTTAGATGAAACTTTTTTTATCGCAGAGACAATTATTCCCTTACTGTCATTTTTTAAAACATCAAAAATTTCTTCGTTGTATTCAGGTGCAATTTTTTCCCAATAAGTACGATCCATTTTTTAAAATTTATAAGGCGAACTCATATAGTCAGCACCCTTCAATACATTGCCGGTGAAATCAAATAAGGTTACATTATCCCATGATGAACCAGTTCCCCAGCTATCATTAAGTCTTGATGTGATCCACGCAGGTTCCCAATACTGAATGCCTTTGCCTCCGCCATTGATGACGGCCTGTGTCAGATCTTTAAAATAACGATACTGATCATCGACAGAAATTGCATAGCCAGGCGCAGTATCACTTGCTGAAAAAATATTATTGTAGCTATCGGCATTACCTGTTGTCCAGGGGTAACCTGTTTCTACGATCATGACTGTTTTATTATAGGTTGTTACCAGCTTTCTGATTGTATCAGTTACTCCCTGCATTGATTTTACTGTTGACCATTTAGTGTAATGTGATAACCCAATAATATCATAGTCGGTCACTCCTTCATTGGTAATTCCATTCACCCACCAGCCTGCAGATTGTAGTTGAGCTTCATGAATAATAACTTTTGGTTTGATGGAAGATGTAGCAGAAAAATCACGAACTGCTTTGATACCGCTCTTCAATAAAGTTGCGTACGCAGCAAAATTGTTATTTACAACCTTACCTACCGGCCAGCACATACCATTATTGGTTTCATTGCCCACCTGCACTAATTCAGGTGTAAGGTTTTTGCTCTTATAATGATTTAAAACAGCTAATGTGTAATTGTAGACAGAATCTTTTAGAACATTCAATGGCAAACCAGCCCATGCCGCTGGTGTTTCCTGCGCCGCCGGATCAGCCCAGCGATCGCTATAGTGGATGTCGAGACTAACCGCCATGCCGGCTTCTTTTGCACGACGAATTGTTTTCTCTACTCCATAGAGATCATAATACATTTTTCCATTATTTATATTTCCGACCCATGTTGGAGTATGCCATAAACGTACACGAACTGTATTAGCGCCATGATCTTTTAATATCTTAAAACAATCTCTCACTTTTCCTGAATCACTGTAAGTACCACCGTAATCTTCTATCTGGTTTACATAAGAAAGATCGACACCCATGTTAAATTCATCCCAGCGATAAAATTTCTTTTCAACAGTTGGCGAGGTATTTACAGGGTCGTCTTTTTTACAAGAAAAGGATGCCAGCCATATGCCAGCTATAATTAGCAAAATATTCTTCATGTCGTAAAGTTAGGTATATGTTTTGCGATTTTTTAAATGGAGATGAAAACATATTTTTTCAATTATCTTCTATCTAGTTAGTAACTTGATAAAAATTTGCCAATGAAAAAGAAAACTCCTGGAAATTATTCTCGTCGTTCTTTTTTACGTGATGCTTCTATTATCGCCGGAGGATTTATGATCGTGCCGAGACATGTTTTAGGAAAAGGATTCATTGCACCAAGCGATAAATTAAATATTGCAGGAATAGGAGTAGGAGGAAAGGCGGAAGTAAATCTTCCTTATGCATGGAACAATGGTGCTGAAAATATAGTTGCTCTTTGTGATGTAGATGATCGTATGGCTGTGAAAGCAAGAAAGATGTGGCCCAATGCTCCTTACTATAAAAATTTCAGGGAGATGCTCGACAAAGAGCATAAGAATATTGACGCAGTGATGGTGACAACACCTGATCATATGCATGCAGTACATGCATTGCCTTGTATGCAATTGGGTAAACATGTTTACGTAGAAAAACCTTTGACACATGATATTTACGAAGCAAGGGTTTTGACGCAAGCAGAAAAGAAATATAAAGTGGTTACACAAATGGGGAACCAGGGAAGCAGCGGTGATGATACAAGAAATGTAGAAACATGGATACAAGCCGGCGTTATTGGTTCAGTACATACTGTTCATGTGTGGACGAATCGTCCTGTATGGCCATCAGGTGTTTCTTTGCCAACAGGGAAATTTGATATACCAAAAGAATTGGATTGGGATCTTTGGCTAGGTACTGCACCTAATCGTGATTATAATCCTGCTTATTTGCCAGCTATTTGGCGTGGATGGACAGATTTTGGAACCG
>JBIOVR010000332.1:0-5432 GCA_044867875.1 Chitinophagaceae bacterium | reverse complement strand
GGTGTAGTCTTTTTATTTTCAGTGTTGTCCATCTTATCAACAACCTTATTCCATAATTCTTTTGCATCTTCCTTTAAGCTTTCAAGTTTTACTTTCGCTTTGTCAGCAAGCTCACCACTTTTTGCCTGTTCATAAAGATGTTTAGCATCTTCTTTCAAGCCTTCAAGTTTTACTTTAGCCTTATCTGCAAGTTCGCCGCTTTTTGCCTGGCCATAAAGATCTTTCGCGTCCTCTTTCAGGTCTTCAAATTTTACCTTGGCCTTGTCTGCAAGCTCACCACTTTTTGCTTGTTCATAAAGATGCTTTGCATCTCCTTTTAATTCTTCAAGTTTTACTTTAGCCTTACCTGCAAGCTCACTGTTTTTTGCTTTATTCCAGGCTTCTTCGGTCTCATGTTCCACTTTATCCCAAACCTGTCCAGCTTTTTCGCTTATTTTCCCGGCCACCTCTTCGGCTTTATCAAGCAAAGAGTTTTTTTTATTGACATCCTGTTCGGTGTTTTTATTTTCTTCCATAATAGAACGGTTTTAATTAAGAATAAATGAAAGTTAATGAATAAGTGGTCAATTTCAATTTTAAAGCTGAAGTTGTTCAACAGATAGATAATTCCAGAAGTCAAGAGGTTGGTATCAAATAAAAAATCCCATAATTCTATGGGACTTTTTATTGTCAAGGTGGGGGTGTAATTTCTTAATTATCGTAGATCAGACTCTAGCGAACTGTGACCTGATAACATTCAAAGCGCCACCGGCTTTAAACCATTCGATCTGTTGTTCATTGTAAGTATGATTTACCAAAATTTCATCGTGACTTCCATCTTTATGATTCAATACAACGGTTAATGGAGTTCCCGGTGCAAAACTGGTGAGGCCGTTTATGTCAATGCTGTCATTTTCCTGCACTTTATCATAATCTTCTTTGTTGGCAAATGTAAGTGCAAGCATTCCTTGCTTTTTCAGATTGGTTTCATGGATCCTTGCAAAGCTTCTTACAAGAATTGCACGAACACCAAGATGTCGTGGTTCCATTGCCGCATGTTCTCTTGATGAACCTTCCCCGTAATTCTCATCTCCCACAACAATACTACCGATATCTACTGCTTTATAAGCTCTTGCAGTTGCAGGCACAGGTCCATATTCACCTGTCAATTGATTTTTTACTGAATCGGTTTTATCATTATAAAAATTAATAGCACCGATCAACATATTATTGGAAATATTATCCAAATGACCGCGGAATTTTAACCATGGTCCAGCCATACTGATATGGTCAGTTGTACATTTCCCTTTTGCCTTAATTAAAAGTTTTAATCCTTTCAGGTCAATTCCCTCCCATGCTTTGAATGCTTCAAGTAATTGTAAACGTTTTGAATCAGGAGAAACTTTGACTATTAAACCGCTTCCATCTGCTGCAGGAGCCTGGAACCCTGCATCGCCAACATCAAAACCTTTTGGTGGAAGTTCAAATCCTGTTGGCTCTTTTAATAATACATCGATACCAACATTATTTTTTAATGTGTCTGTTAATGGATTGAAAGCAATTGTACCTGCCATAGCTAATGCGGTTACAATTTCAGGTGAAGCAACAAAAGCATGTGTACTTGCAAGACCATCATTTCTTTTAGCAAAGTTCCTGTTGAAGGAAGTAATGATAGTGTTCTTTCTGTTCGGATCATCAATATGTCTTGCCCATTGGCCAATGCAAGGGCCGCAGGCATTAGCAAGTACTACACCACCTGCATCTTCAAATTCTTTTATAAAGCCATCTCGTTCTATTGTAAATCTTACCAGCTCACTTCCAGGGGTGATAGTAAATTCAGATATTGTTTTTATTCCTTTGCTTACTGCATCTTTCACGATAGAAGCGCTGCGACTGATATCTTCGTAAGAAGAATTAGTACAACTTCCGATCAATGCTACTTCCAGTTTTTCAGGCCAACCATTCTTTTCAACCGCTTCTCTCATTTTTGAAATAGGTGTGGCAAGATCAGGAGTAAAAGGTCCATTGATATAAGGTTCAAGTGTATCGAGATCTAATTCAAGAACCTGGTCATAATATTTTTTTGGATTAGCAATAACCTCTTCATCCGGACGAAGATGCTCTCTTACAGAGTCAGCCATTACAGCTACTTCTTCACGGGCTGTTGCTTTTAAGTAAGCACTCATTTTTTCATCATAAGCATATAATGAACATGTAGCGCCGATCTCTGCACCCATATTGCAAACAGTTCCTTTTCCTGTTGCACTCATACTATCAGCGCCGGGCCCAAAGTATTCAACAATAGCGCCAGTTCCACCTTTTACAGTAAGCTGACCAGCCACCCAAAGGATCACATCTTTTGCAGAGGTCCAGCCACTCATTTTGCCAGTAAGTTTTACCCCAATGAGTTTTGGCATTTTTAATTCCCATGGTAACCCTGCCATTACATCCACCGCATCAGCGCCACCAACACCGATAGCGATCATACCAAGTCCACCGGCATTTGGAGTGTGGCTATCTGTACCTATCATCATACCCCCCGGGAATGCATAATTTTCCAATACAACCTGGTGAATAATTCCTGCGCCTGGTTTCCAAAAACCAATTCCGTATTTATTAGAAATGGAAGAAAGAAAATCATAAACCTCGCGGTTGGTTTCAATAGCTAATTCAAGATCCTTCTTTGCGCCAACTTTTGCCTGTATCAAATGGTCGCAATGAACAGTTGATGGAACTGCTACTGTTTGACGACCACAGGTCATAAATTGTAATAAAGCCATTTGTGCTGTTGCATCCTGCATAGCAACACGATCAGGCGCAAAGTCTACATAATCCTTGCCCCTGTTATAAGGCGAGGAGGGTAGAGGACCAGATAAATGTGCATATAGTATCTTTTCTGAAAGAGTTAAAGGCTTGCCAACTAATTTACGGGCAGCCTCAACTTTTGCAGGAAGTTCAGAATAAATTTTCTTAATAAGCTCGAGATCAAATACCATGATGAAGGATTTAAGATTTAAGATTTTCGATTGTAGATTGAAAGAAAATACTGCTCGTCGATCTGAAATCTGCAATCTGAAACCTGAAATATGTATGGGTTGCGAAAGTACGAAAAACAGCTATGTTGATAACAGGGAATTGGATGATTTGTTTGAAAAATCTAATTTAGCAAACATGAACCGATTTAAGAACTACATCGAATGGAACGCCTTTGGCGTTTGTACTGCCATAGGCCTCAGGCTGGGCATTGCAACCAGCAAAATCCGCCAGTTTTTTATCTATGCTTCAATACTTACGATGGGTTCGCCTGTTATCATTTACATGGTACTTGCTTTTTGGAGAAACATCAGGAGGTATATATGGGCAGCAAAAAGAAATCCCTGGTATTACCTATAAAAAAATAAAGGCAGTAAATTCTTACAGCCTTTATCACAAAAAACAGAAATGCTTACCTGATCGTATTGAGAAGGATTGCTCCGTTCTTTCCTTTTGAGCCGTATTTTTTTTCAGCTTCTTTTCCGTCGACAAAAGTTATCCTATATGGCCCTGTTAATTTTCCATACGAGGCTGGCTGCACTTCTTTTCCATCAAGTAAAATATATTGCCCTTCATTGAGGATCGTTAAACCGCCAAGATGAAGAATTCTTTTTTCCTGAAGGGGGCTAATAGGCTCTTCAACAATGTTTCCTGTAATTGCTTTTGTGGGTTTGCCAACCACAGTTACCTCTTCTACTTCTGGTTTAGTGGTTGCAACCAGGGTTGTTGTTTTTGTGGGGCTCACCGATTTTTTACCAACCACAGTTACTTCGGCCAATTCGGTTTTTGTACTTGCAGGACTAACTGTTGATTTTATACCAGTAACTGTTATAGGTTCTTCTACCACTTCTATTTCCAGATCAGCAACCCTCACTTCTTTTATTGGTTCTTCGCTAACCTCAACCGTGCTTGCAACTACATTCTCAACTTTTACTTTCTGTAAAGATTCAGTTGGTATAAGAGCAGAATTAGGCAAACAATATTTGTTTTCAAATGCTTTTTTCTCCGGCGAAAGTGATAAAGTATAAATTTCCTTTTTGCCATTATTTAATGTGACAGTAGCAATATTGTTTTTCACGGTTACTGTTCTTATTTCAGGATTAGAAGCTTTCATCGTTTTTTCTATTTCTATTTTTGTAGGGCTAAGAATTTCACCATACAGATTCTCGTAATACCCAGACTTTTCATTCCACTCAGTAAGCAGCAAACGTTTTACTTCTTTTTTGTTTTTGTTTTTTACTACTACCATGCAATTGCCTTTGTTGTCTTTAATATCAATATAATAACCCTTACTGTTAGGAGTATTCACATCCGGAATTGTATCGGTTAGAATGATCGGCTGGATATTTGGTTTTGCACCTGTTGAATCATTAAATGATTTTCTGAATGCAAGAAGAATGATCGCAAGTACGGGGAGCAGGAATAAGAACCGCCCTATTTGCAACCTGGCGCTTTTTGTTTTGTTCATCATGGCTATACGTTTTTTTAATGAAGAAAAATTGAATTTAGTAGCTATACTATATTGATTGTTGCCGATCACTTTCAGCAACAGGTATTGATATTGTTTTTTATCTATTCCATTTTCCACTACGTTATTATCAGCAATAAACTCAAGGTTTTGGCGAATGGATCTTTTTAATAACCAGGCAAAAGGATTATACCAGTTAAGTATACAAAGTAATTCCGCCCAAAGAATATCTATTGTATGGTTTTGTCTTACATGGACAAACTCATGTCGCACTATCTCACGCAGTTCATCTTCTGTATGAAGATTGGGATTAATAAAAACTGATTTCCCAAATGAGAATGGAATAATGCTTTCATCAACCTGGTAAATTTTTATTCCATCTTCAGAAATGATTTTTGATCTGTTTTTGATTCGAATAAATGAGATGTAACGAACAATAAAACGCAGAAACAGGATCCCGGCTCCGATCATTAAAGTAAAAGCTGTCAAATCCCATTTATCATAGCTGGTTGACCAGATAGGAACAGGACAATGTGATGCTTCTTCAAGTGCTATTGTATATTGATGAACTGAGGGAATAAATTGAATAAACTCATTATTAGCATTGCCGCTGTTTCCAAGAATTGTAGAAATATCTATAAAAGGAATGAAGAGCGAAAGTAAAGTGTATGCTAACAAATACAACCTGTTTGAATTATAGAAAGTAAGTCTTCGCAGTATGAATTGATAGAATAACCAAACAATTGCGAGACTTATCGATAACTTAAGGAGGTACTGAATAAGTAAAGACATATAATGACTTTAAATGTATTAAAACCCTATTGACCTTTTTCTATCATATTGATAATTTCTTTCAACTCTTTTGCTGATAGTTTTTTCTGCTCAACAAAGAAGTTCACCATCTCTTTATAAGAATTATCAAAATATTCTTTCACTACTTTACCCATGAATT
>JBIOVR010000331.1:0-21860 GCA_044867875.1 Chitinophagaceae bacterium | reverse complement strand
AAAGACAGCAAACAACATACAATTACCTCCTTCAGCAAATGGTTATCTCATTATAAGCAAATCTGAATCTTTTATAGAATTCAAAATAGATGATGCTGTACAAAATCGAATCATGAAACCATCGCATTATATATGGATAGAGCCTGGCAATAAGTTCGCTATAAAAAACATGGATAACAAAGCTGCGAATTTTGTGCTTTTACAATTTAAATAGGATTCATTTTCTTTTCACTAATTTGCTTGTCCAAAAAACTTGTTTATGAAAAAAAATATTATGATGACAGTTTTATTGCTGTCGCTTTTTGTTTTAGTAACTCCAACAATAGTTAACGCCCAATCATTAAGTGCAGAAGACATACAAGCTCAAATGGTAAAAGAATGGGAAAGGTCAAAAGCTTATACTATTGATTATTTGAATACGATGCCGGCCAATAAATATTCTTTTAAGGCCGTGGACAGCATCCGTAGTTTCGCACAACAAATGCTGCATTTGGCTGGTGCAAATGTATTTTTTATGTCATTGGCAACAGATCAAAAAGCTCCTTCTTTCCCGCAAGACCTGGAACAAAGGGTCAGTGCTCAGACCAAAGATTCCGTTATGTATTTTGTAACAACCAGTTATGATTATGCTATTAGTGCAGCAAAAAGTAGCGACATCACCAAATGGGGCGAAAAAAAGAAATTACCGTTCGGCGGATATGAAGAAACAAGATATGCGCTGATAAATAAAGCAATAGAACATCAAGCCCATCATCGTGGACAAACAACGATCTATATTCGTTTGCAAGGAATAAAACCACCACAGGAAAGATTGTTCTGATAATTGACAACTGATAAATAAAAAAGCCTCAATGAAAATCATCGAGGCTTTTTTATTTTATTAGCCAATTTTATTCAAGCGGAATTTTCTTTGCATTATGTTTAAGCCATGTATCAAAATCCTGTAAAGCGGGATCTAACTCTCTTGAAGACGGAACATGGCGTGTAGAAACACACACTTCTTCGAAATCATGATAGAACTGGAACATGTTTCCTAATTCATCTGCTCCGGGAAAACCAAAACTCCTATACAGATCAGGAGATACGCTATTATATTTTACTTCTTCACCTAAAGCCTTTGTTAATGATGCGGCCATCTGGCTGCAAGTCGGTTCATCACCAGCTATCCCAATTCTTTTTCCAATAAATTCAGCCCCTCTTTTAAAAATGCCATAAGCACATTTGCCTATATCGTCAGAGCCAATACCCGACAGTTTTTTATCGCCCATCGGAAATGTAATAGCTAATACACCATCTTCACCGCGTTTTGGTCCCGCTCCGAAATAGATCATATTTTCCCAATAAAAAGATGCAAGCAAAAAAGTAGTTGGTACGCCTGCATCAATAAAATATTGATCGGATTGCCCCTTTGCATCAAAATGCGGCACTTTATAATTTCCTTGCAAGGTTGGCATACGATTATCAGTAAGCGGAATATAGTGACGTGTATCTTCCAGCGTTGACCATATTACATGTTTCAGCCCTGCATTTTTTGCGGCGTCAGCCATAATTTTTGCTTCTGCCATTTCTTTCTCCGGAGAAAAATGTGCCCAGAAAAAAGTAACACAAAAAGCACCATAAGCTCCATTCATTACTTTCTGTACATCTTCTGCATTATCAATATCAGCAACAACGATCTCGGCACCCATAGCTTTAAGGTTAGTTGCATGTTCTGAATCCGGGTCTCGTGTAACAGCACGAACTGCAAACTCACTGTGTTTGTCATGAAGAATTGCGCGGACTAATCCGCCGCCCTGTGCGCCAGTAGCGCCGAATACTGTTATTATTTTCTTTTGTGACATACTATAATAATTTAAGGCAATATATGGGACAATCATCAATAAGCTCTTGACCTATGATTGTTTTTCAAAAAACATTCCTCTAGCTATTAGCTCTGTAATATTCACAAACTGTATTCATCAAACAGATCTCACATTTGGGTTGAGGCCGGCATATTTCCCTGCCAAGAAATGACATTGCCATTCCTGCATCCCAATCTTTTTGTGGAAGTATTTCTTTTATCTGCTTTTCAATTTTTTTGGGATCGGCCCCAGTTGCTATACCAAGTCGAGGAGCTACACGTACAACATGTAAATCAACGATCACACCCTCGGCCGGCTTACCGGACTCACGCAAAATAACATTGGCCGATTTACTTCCAATACCTTTTAATGAAGTAAGACCTTCATGGGTCATTGGAATATTTTTATCCTCTTTTACAGTATTTGAAATTTCTGTTAACCATTTCGCTTTAATGCCAAAGTTTCTCACTTTACTTATAAATGGAAATAATGTTTCTTCGGTAGCTTTTGATAACGCTTTCATGTTTGGGTACGCTTCAAATAATTTTGGAGCTACGTTGTTAATATTTCTATCAGAATCCTGCGCTGATAAAACAACCATTACTAATAATTGATAGATATTCTTATAATCTAACGGATGCTTTGTGCTTTTATATTTTTTTAACAGCGGCTGTATGGCTTTTGGCCAATCGGTCTTTGAAGGCATAACATAATTTTCAACCATGAATCTACAATAAAAATAAATGCAACAAGGAAGCACTTGTGATATCATCAATTTATTTTTAACTTTTTGCTGCCGCATATCTGGAAAATATTGCCGTTGTTAAATTTTACATTTTTTCTGCATTCATTATAATGTATAATTGGTGGCCATGAGTAAAACCAACCCGCTTCTTATCCTGTCTCTATTTCTATTCGTTACTGCAAAAGCCCAACCGGGTGATACTGTTATTACAAAAAAGAAATATTTTACGCAAAGACTTAATGGAGAAATAACATTAGATGGAATTTTAAAAGAAGAAGCATGGAATGGTGTTGAATGGGGCGGTGATTTTATTCAACGGCAGCCAAATGAAGGAAAGCCTCCATCGCAAGAAACAAGTTTCAAAATTCTTTACGACGATAAATATCTCTATATAGGTTATCGTTGTCACGACCTCGCTCCTGATTCAATTGTAAGCAGGATGGGACGCCGGGATGAATTTCCCGGTGATTGGGTGGAGATAAATATAGACAGTTATCATGATCTGCGTACTGCATTCTCCTTTACATTATCGGTGTCGGGAGTGAGAAGTGAAGAATTTGTTTCAGAGAATGGCAATAATTGGGACGCTAGCTGGAACCCGATATGGTTTGCAAAGACTCACAAAGATGATAAAGGATGGAGTGGAGAAGTAAAAATTCCTTTAAGTCAGCTGCGCTATGGCAATGACCAGGAAAAAGTTTGGGGGTTCCAGATAACAAGACGTTTATTTCGAAAAGAAGAACGTTCTAATTGGCAATACATTCCGCAAAGTGCAGGAGTGTGGGTAAGTGCTTTTGGTGAATTACATGGATTGAAAGATATACCCATGCACCGGCAGGTAGAAATTGCTCCGTATGTAGTTGCACAAGCCGAAAAATATACAAAGGAAGAAGGCAACCCATTTGCACAAGGCTTTGATGGAAAATTAGCCGTTGGAGTTGATGGTAAAGTGGCCGTAACAAATGACCTGATACTTGACTTTACAGTCAATCCTGATTTTGGTCAAGTGGAAGCTGATCCTTCACAGGTCCGTATTGATGGTTATCAAAACTTTTTTGAAGAGCGAAGACCATTCTTTATAGAAAGCAGGAATATTTTTAATTACCAGCTTACCGGTTCGCAGGCAGGCGGTGATTATGATGCTGACCTGCTTTTTTATTCAAGACGTATTGGAAGTTCACCACATGGTTATCCTGCCACCACAACCGGGGAATATGTAAAAATGCCTTTGAACACTACTATCCTGGGTGCCGCAAAGTTTAGCGGCAAAACAAAAAAAGGATTTAGTGTTGGCATTCTTGAAAGTGTTACAGAAAGAGAGATGGCAACAATTGATAATAACGGACAGAAAAGAGAAGAAATGGTGGAACCGCTCACAAATTATTTTGTGACAAGAATGCAAAAAGATATTGACGGCGGCAATACAGTGTTGGGAGGCATTATCACTGCCGTAAACAGGGAAAAGGGATTAAGTGATTTTTTGCATCGTAGTGCATATTCCGGTGGCCTCGATTTTTTACACTTCTGGAAAAAGAGAACATGGTATTTCAAAGGCAATGTTATTTTCAGTAATGTGAATGGAACAAAAGAGGCTTTATTAAATACGCAAACAAATTTTGAACACCTTTTTCAGCGTCCCAATGCGCCGGAAGTAGAAGTAGACTCGAGCAGAACAGAGTTAACCGGCACCGGCGGCACATTTAGTCTTGGGAAAAGCGGCGGCAAGCAAGGGAAGCATGGTGAAGTATTTAGGTTTGAATCAGGGCTCACTCTTCGTTCGCCGGGACTGGAGTTGAATGACATCGGTTTCTTACTAGCTTCCAATGAGATCAATCATTTCACATGGGCCGGCATGCAATGGCAACGACCATTTTCAATTTTCCGGTTTGCAATGATAAATTATAATCATTGGTTCAGGTGGGATTACAGCGGGCAGTTTCTTTATAGTGCATTTAATTATAATGCACATGCTATTTTTAAAAATAATTGGCAAGCGGGAACAGGAACAACCTGGAACAATTATGAAGTTTCAAATAATGCGTTACGCGGAGGTCCTTCTTTACGTCGTCCTGCAGGAATAGGACCATGGGGTTATATAAGAACTGATTCTAGAAAAAAAGTAGCTTTTAATCTCAACTTGAATTATTTCTGGGGTTTTGAAAACACAGTTAAAGGTGGGGACTTTAGCCTGGGCGTCACCTATCAACCAATTAATTCATTAAATATTAGCTTAAGCGGAAATTACTCGACTTATTGGCGCAGGCAAGATCAGTTTGTAACAAGCATTAATTACAACAACATGACCAGGACAATTGTAAGTGAAGTGGATCAAAAAACGCTTCGCTTTGTACTAAGGGTTAACTATAATATTACACCTGATCTAACAGTTCAGTATTACGGGCAACCATATATTACCCGCCCTCTTTATACAAGTTTTGGTTATGTCACAAATTCTTTGGCAAAACATTACGATGACAGGTTTCATGTATTTACTTCGAATGAGATCAGTGGCAGTAATGGAGAATATTTTGTAGACGAGAACGGTGATGGTGTGTCTGACTATAGTTTTGCGAATCCTGATTTCAATTTTGTACAATTCAGATCTAACCTTGTTCTGCGTTGGGAATACAAACCCGGTTCAGAATTCTATGTTGTTTGGTCAAGAGGGAATACGCCGGATGCATTTGGAGATACTGACACACCACTAGGGCAAAGTTTATATTCAAATGCTTTTGCGGAGCATGCAAGAAATATTTTTTTGATCAAGCTTACGTATAGATTCCTGAGATGACCAAATTCATTTCTTATTAACAACAAAAAATTTGCGATGAACCATTTAAATTATCAATAAGGCAAAATTTTTTCAGAATTTTATTACTGTATAAAGAATGGCAGACCGGTCAAATTGAATTACTCTATTTTTGTCATTCAATTAATTTCATATTAGTAGAAAATGGAAACACCTTCGATCGATAAGAATTCCCCTGACACACAAATGCGCAAGCTTGTAGCGATCATGTTTGCAGACATGACAGGTTTTACGGCAATGATGCAGGAAGATGAAGCGAAGGCAAAGGTCTTACGAAACAGGCAACAGCAGACATTAGAAACTCTTATTCCTTCATATAACGGAACTATCGTACAGTTTTTTGGAGATGGGACATTAAGCATTTTCGACAGCGCCATTGATGCAGTAAAATGCGGAATTGAAATTCAAAAAGAATTACAAAAAGAGCCCAAAGTAAAATTGAGGATCGGCATAAATTCCGGTGATGTCGTATACGATACAAAAGGCTTGTATGGCGATTGTGTAAATGTTGCTTCACGGATCGAGTCGATCGCAGTTCCAGGAGCAATTCTTATCTCCGATAAAGTTTTTGATGAAGTAAAAAACCAAAAGGAAATAAAAACAATACCGCTTGGGAAATTTATTTTGAAAAATGTGAAGATGCCGGTAACTGTTCACGCCGTAGCCAATGAAGGATTAGTTACTCCAACATCAGCACAAATAGGAATAAAAGCAGGTAGTGATAAAAGTATCGCGGTTCTTCCATTTGTAAATATGAGTGCAGATCCAGAAAACGAATATTTCAGTGACGGTATTTCAGAAGAGATACTCAACTCATTGACACATGTTGAAGGAATACAAGTAACTGCTCGTACATCTTCTTTTTCGTTCAAAGGAAGGAATGAAGATGTGCGGGAAATAGGTAATAAACTCGGTGTTGCTAATATTTTAGAAGGTACGGTAAGAAAAGCAGGAAAAAAGATCAGGATAAATGTTCAGTTAATAAACACTGCAGATGGCTATCATGTGTGGTCAGAAACTTATAATAGTGAACTGGAAGATATTTTTGATGTGCAGGATGAAATAGCAAGAAAAATTGTGAACCGGTTAAAAGAAAATTTTGCTATTACTGAGAAAAAAGAAAATGTAATAAAGCCACCAACTGAAGATCCTGATGCCTACAATTTATATTTAAAAGGCCGTTATTATTGGAACAAGTCAAACCCGGAAGATATACTAAGAGCAATAAAAACTTTTGAAGAAGCAATTAAGCTTGATCCAAATTTTGCATTGCCTTATTGTTCTCTCTCCTATTGTTACTCTTTTTTGGGCTCCTCAGGTTTGATGCCTCCAACAGAAGCATACCCTAAAGCAAAAGATTATACATTGAAAGCGATCGGGCTTGATCCGAACCATGCAGAATCACATTTATCATTGGCAACAATTCAATTCTATCATAATTGGGATTTTGAAGGCGCTGAAGCATCTTTAAATAAAGCACATGACCTAGGATTAAATTCTTCACTCTTTAACCAGGTGCATGGATGGTTTTTAATTGCAAAGGGTGATTTTGAAAAAGCAATTGAAAAGATCCAACAAGCTCTTGCTCTTGATCCGCTTTCATTGCCTTTAATAAGTACACTTGGAGATGCCTATTCCTTCGCCGGGCGATTTGATGAAGGACTTGAGCAATACAATAAGCTCATTGAAATGGAACCAAACTTCAGAAGAGGATTTGAAGGAAGAGGAATGATCTATCTCGCAATGGGTGAAAATGAGAAAGCTGTTAAAGATTTTGAGCAATATCACAAACTTGTAGGAAATCCTTTGAAAGGACTAAGTAGTCTTGGACATGCGTATGCTGCCGCTGGACAGAAGGACAAAGCATTGGAAATAGAAAAAAAATTAAAATTAAGGGAAGAAAAAGAGCCGGGTGTGCTATTACATATGGACTATGCATTTTTATATACCGGTATGAAAGAATTTGATCTCGCTTTTCAATATCTTAATAAGACATATGATCAAAGAATAGGGATCGCCTGTCTCGGCATGATCTTTTGCATTAGGTACCCAATGTTGAAAGAATTAAAATCAGATCCACGTTTTAAACAGCTTATTAATAAAATGGGATTGAAAGAATAATTTATTTTAAGCTGATTTCATTTTTAAATAACGCTCCCTTTCTTTACCACTAAAATGCTCAATTGAATAACGCAATAGTGTTCTCGGCATTGTCGCAGCATATTTATTTAAAAAAGCAATTAACTTTTTTTGATCTTTTGTACCGCCAAAACGCAACATCCATCCTGTTGCCTTGTGAATCAGATCTTCTTTATCATTAACCAGTATTTCAGCGATCTTAAAAGTATCCGTCAAATCACCCTGCCTGATAAAATAACAAGTGCTGAGAATGGCTGTGCGTCTTTCCCAAATATTTTTTGAACGGGCAAGCTTATATAAAATATCATGTGGCTTATCATACAAATAACTTCCGGTCATATACAAGCAACCAAGATCACAAAGATCCCAGTTGTTGATACGGTCATGTCGTCGCATATACAGATCAAAAAAATCTTTTAATCTTTCTTTGGATATCTTTTTATTCCGTGAAGCTTTATCCATTATGCTTACGGCACCGGCTCTTGCTTCATGTATTGGGCTTTCCAATAATTTTTCAATTTCTTCGATCGGCATTTCTCCAAATTCCTTTGCTAATGCAAACAGGGTTCCCATTTTTACACCCATAAACTTATCACCGTGACCGTAATCTCCTTCTCCTGTTTTAAAATATCGCTGGATCTTTTTTAATTCAGCATCTGATTGATGATTTTTTAACTGTGCAATAAAATTCTTCGCAGTTAGCTCTTTCTTTAAAATAGAATTGCCCGCCTTTGTTTTGACGGGCTTTGCTACTACAGTTTTTTTT
Organism: Chitinophagaceae bacterium; assembly: GCA_044867875.1. Lineage (GTDB taxonomy): Bacteria > Bacteroidota > Bacteroidia > Chitinophagales > Chitinophagaceae > VBAS01. Next base: position 13,560 of record JBIOVR010000331.1, on the reverse strand, counting down.
ACTTTGATTGACTTCGCCATATTTATTATCCGTTATAAGCTTTTTCCAAGTCAGCGATGATTATTTTCTTCATTCCCATCATTGCCTGCATCGCTCTTCCGGCTTTTGCTTTGTCTTTATCAGTCAGCATTTTTGGCAATATCGGGGGAACGATCTGCCAAGATACCCCAAATTTATCCCTTAACCAGCCGCACATACTTTCCTGTCCGCCATCTGAAGTTAGTTTATTCCAAAAATGATCGATCTCTTCCTGCGTTTCGCAATTAACATAAAAGGATATCGCCTCGGTAAATTTAAATTGAGGACCTGCATCAAATGCATAGAACATTTGCCCATCTAATTCAAATTCGCCAGTCATTACCTGGTTTTCGGGAAAGGGACTGCCTTTACCCCAAAAATTAATTTTTATGATCTTTGAATTTTTAAAAACAGAAGTATAAAGTTTAATAGCTTCTTCCGCTTTTCCATCGAACCAGAGAAAGGGAGTTATCTTTTGCATGATAAAGTTTTTAAACATTTAATTTTTTTCTGAAAGTTCTTTTATCTTTTCTAAAGCCACTGGCCATGTTTTCAAAAAAAAATCTTTGAATTCATCGGTGCTATCCATATCAACGGCCAATTTTGTTTTCCCATTGTTATCCGTTAATCTATAATTTTCCCTGGCTCCTGCCCAACCTTTTACACTATCGCTTTCAGTATCTTCTATCCCATCTTTTACCACACCAAGATGTTCGAACGACATGAATTCATTTTTTTTATTTGTAGCGACTTTGCTAACCATTCCACCGCCGCCATCTGGCCCAAGAAATAAGACTTTACTACCCTCTTTCCAGTTATCGGTTTTCGCATAAGATCCTTCAACTCCTTCAGCGAATGGAGTTGTCCATTTTCTATACGACTCATCATTCCACAATACATTCCATACTTTTTCTTTGGGTGCATTGATGTCGATTGAGAAATTGATCTTTTCCATAAATCATGTTTTAAAGTTGAAAAAATGTTTATTGTCTTTTTTTATTTCATAGGTGTATCAAGAAATGGAGTGATCATTAACACCAGCCAATCTGTTTGCATCATTGCACTTATGTGCGATGTGCCGGGAAAAATTGCGAGCTGCGCTTTATGTACAGGACCAAAATCGACCATATAATCTCCACCCCGAAGCCTGTACATTTCAACTGCATGTTCAGGTGTTACGCCGTCACCATCGCCGGCAATAATTAAAGTAGGTGATTTGATCCCCCTGATCTTCGCGGCGGTAAAATCGTAAGGAGTAGTTATAAATTTTTTCATCTTACTTATAAACTCTGTCCAGTGTTTTGGATCAGGGGCCAGGCTATCATACGCAGTTTTTATAGGAGTGCCTTCAAACATTTGTGGAGTTAGCATTGGTAAAATAGACCTGGTTTGCTGACTCCAACCTTCATATTTATATACTGAGGAGGCAATAATTAATTTTCGTACGGTCAGCGGATGACGAATAGCTAATTGCCAAGCAACACCGCCTCCCATACTATATCCTAAAACATCTGCGCTGTCGATCTTCAGATATTTTAATAATGCATCAATATCATCTGCCATGTTTTCAAATGAAAATGGTCGATCGATATCTGCTGTACGACCGTGACCTTGTAACTCTACTGCAATCACTTGTCTTTTTTTTGAAAGTTCAGGGATCAACTGTCCAAAAGCCATATTGATAGTATTAAATGCTCCATGCAGCAAAACAAGCGGTTGTCCTGTTCCATGAATTTCATAATACATCTTCAAACCGTTTACCGGCGCATAACCGGTCTTTGCCTGGCTAAAACTATCTATCATAAGGCAACCAAATATCATGATCAGGGCGGTCGTCTTACCAAATGTTGAAAGAAATACCTTTTTCATTGAAAATATTTTTTATCAATAATTAATTGCTGATATAAAGGTGGGATGAAAAAAATTGTTTGCAAGGGTGGAAAAGCGACTGTTTGATGGGGTGTTTCCGACAATCTTCACCATTTGCCCTTTTCTTGGTAAGCTGAAGGATTCTCGAAAATTATGAGGGCTCGGTAAGAAACTTTTGATTATCCGTTTCATATTTGTTTCTGTACTCTGAAAACTGTTCATGTAACTCTGAAACTTTTTGCAGACCGTGATCAACTTCTTCATGCAGATCAGGCAGGCCGTCACTGAGTACGCCAACTTCAAGATTAATATTATCAGCCTCTATTTGTGAGAGCTTTTTTAATATGGAGGTTTGAGAATTTTTAAGATCATCCAGTTCACGAATGATCTTATCCATTAAAGCTAGGCGCTGCTTCGGATCCATATATAAATGTTTAATAAAAAAGAACAAACTCCAGGCCAGTAAAACACCCGGAACCTGCAAATACCCTCCTATTTTGAGGCGCCAGTGGCATGGTAGTTGTTTTTATGTCAGAAGACGTGTAGTTATTTATTGTTCATTTTAAAAAATCCGTCATGAAAAATTTTATTGGCGTTATAATATCGATCGTTTTGATATCCAGTTTTAGTTCTATGGACCGCTCAGGTATCCAGGGGACAATAGATCCACCTGAAGGAGCCAGAAGAATTTGGGCCGTAAGCGGTAAGGATACCGTTTCAATTATCCCTGCGCCTGGTAGTTTTATAATGGATGTAAAACCCGGAAGCTGGAAATTAGTAGTAGAAGCTGTGCTTCCTTATAAGAATGCCGAAAGAGAAAGCATTCTTGTTACGGATGGGCAAATAACAGATATCGGGTTGATAAAACTTACACAATAGATACCGGTCATAATATTACATCGGAATTATTATAAACGGCAGGGCATTGATTATACTTATCCATAATTTTCTTTTCAAAAAGAGGTATGAAAAAGTTAACCCTGCTGCTATTTTCCATTTCTTTCTTCAGCCTATTAAATGCACAAACAAAAGTAAACCCGGTAATAAAATCGTATGGAACGGTTTTTCAACTTCCGGAAGCTGATCATAAACCTGATCCATCAATAAAATATAAGATCATTGTTGAACTTAATGAGAATGGATCGAAACCTGACTCATTGGATGAATACATCGAAGCATTAGCAACATTGGTTAATCTTCATGCAGCTGAAGGTGTACCAAAAGAGAATATTCAAATGGTGGTTGTGCTGCGTAAAATGGCTACCTATGCTGTTTTTGGCAACGACATGTATAAAGAAAAGTTTAAATGTGATAACCCAAACCTGCAAGTACTAAAAGAACTGATGGATGCAGGTGTTGAGTTTTATGTATGCGGCCAAACTATGCAAAAAAGAAATATTGATACTAAGAAATTAGTGTTGGGAACGAAAGTCGCCAGTTCAGGGCTCACAGCCATCACTACATACCAGCTTAAAGGGTACACAATGATCAAATTTTAAAGCCCTATATCAAGAAAATTAAACCAGTGGTGTAGCTTTGTTTAAACCTCCGTTGATATACGAGAGATTTACAGAAATTAAACAATATGAAATTCATCGCTACATTTTTGTCAATTATATTATTAATTTCTTGTGCAAATTCAAAGGAAACAAATTATGCAGCAAGCACACCAGCTGATCCATTAGTAAGGACATTCCTCGGTATTTCTCTAACTGACTCAATTGATTTTATCCGTTGGAAATTATCTCTTACAGATAAAAAATATTCTTTAGAATGCAGCTATGGCATTGGCAAACCAAATACCAATGGTTTTTATGATGAAAAAAAGTTGTTTTTAAGTGGGATCGCAAAAAGAGAAAACAACAATTATATCCTCGAAAACGGGAAACATGTATTGAAACTTGCGGAATTAAATGCCAACCTGCTACATATACTTAATAAAAACAATACTCTTTTGATTGGTGGTGGCGGATGGAGTTATGCTTTAAATAACATTGCACCAACTGCAACGAATCAAATTAATTTAACAGCAAAACAAAGTGTTTTAAAAGATTCCGTTGTATTCGAGGGAAGAACGCTTTGCGGAGATTTTTCTATTAATCGCCCAAGTCAGAACTGTATTAAGATGAAATGGCTTATCGTTTTTTATACGAATAAGAATGAACCAACAACCTATCTTTTGAACCGGAGCAATATGCTCCCATTGGAATATCCGGGTAAGAAAGGAACATGGAAGATCATTACAGGCAAAGATGGTAGGATCATTTATGAATTGACCCCTGACAAGGGAACTACCCCTACTTATCTTTTAAAACTTGATGAAGGTGTTTTGATCTTTACGGATGCAAAAGGTAATTTATTGGTAGGTAATCATGACTTTAGCTATACTCTAAACAGGCGTTTCTAACGAACTCGTTATAATTTACCTGCTCCTGCATGGACATATTGCGCCTGCAAACATGATCTTTTCAAATGAATGCATTGGTGGATACAAAATTTAGGTATGAAAAAGAAAAAACAACTTTGACCTTTCTTACTTACTGGCAACTTCAGGAGATTGTTTTACTCCAACTGTTTCCCTTATACCTTTAAAGATCGTTTTCCAGCATAAATAAAAAAGAGAACGATTTGTATTTCTCGCCAGGTATACTTGCTTCACCCGCACTTCATCATCGCCTTTTGGATTTGAATTTTTGATCACAAAATTTGCCAAAAGGCTTGTCAGAAATTTCTTATCAGTTTCAGTGGCGCCTTTATCTTTTTCCAGTATCGCAACCTTTAGATCATCATAGAGTAGTTTCACAGTTCCATTCATAGAATAATCATTTCCATGAAGATCAAAGGTCAACCCATTAAAACGACCTTCTTTAATACTTGCAGGACCCATTGGTTCCGCAAGTGCATTCAGATCCTTACCATCGATGGCACCCATAGTTCCTGATACATCAAAGCGACCTTTAGGATCAAAAAGATAAAATGTCCAGTTTGACTTCAATGGTGTTTTATTTAAAAAACTTGAACTGATATATGCCTTCATTACTTTATTTGGAGCATGCTTATCATTTGTAAAATTCGTCATCGTTGCATTCACATTATAAAATTGAACATGGCCTGATTGGCGGGTTATATGATTTCTCTCCTTGTATTCAATAAATGAATTGTGAACTTTTACTTTTTTAATATTAAACACTAACGGCACGTCATCCAGCACCTGGTGCGGATAGTATCCGACACGATTTTTTTTATCCCTTGGCCGGGCAAGATCGCGGTATACTTTAAAAACAGACTTGCCTATTGTCATTGTTTCTGCTTTCAAATATTCGTTTGACAATTTCTGCATATCAACACCGGAAAAAACAACATTATTAAAAGAAAAATTGAAACGGTCATCCTGCGTTGGAATTGCATTTACAAATGCATTTTCCCCTAACCTTGGACTAATAAATATTTGATTTACCGACAGTGTTCCGGCAGTTGAGTTCAATGAAATATTTTTAGCGATATAGTCATATAGTTTGTTTGGAGAAGGCCATGCAATTTTGGCTATTTTTACTTTTACACCCTTTGCAAATAAAAAGCGGCTTCTATCCATGTAAGCAGCGCTATCAACTTTTACATCATTTAAAGAAAAGTCAACATCTTTTACATCTATTATCAACTTGCCTGTATTCCTGTTGCTTGTTCGTATCTGCGCACCTGTTATTAAAACAGAATCGATCTGGATCATATCCATGTCTCCCAGTATTTGCCGGTAAATTTCTTGCGTGGGTACATTACGAATAGCGTCCTTTCCTTTATATGTGTATTGCAGATCGATTATTGGATTTTTAATTTCTAATTTTCTTCCAACGATCTCTTTATCGAGCAAGGCCCTGGTAGTTCTAACTCCTATAACATTTATCTCAGGAATATCAATATTAAAAACCATTGAAGGAACTTTATTTTTCAGTTCAGATGATTGATAACGAGCTGAATCAAAACGCACTTTCATATTACGAGCTGAAAGATATCCTGCAGTCTCGTCTATTTTCATATCATCATAGCTGATCTTGTAAAACCCCTTATTGTTTTTTACAATTGCTTTTTCCAATTCTGTTTTAATGATCTTATTCTTATGGGTATTCCAATACAAAAAACCAAAACCAATAATGGCCACAACAAAAACCAAAATACTTACAAGAACTATTTTGACCCTGCGCCTTTTTTTCCCTTCTACGTTTGATCCGGAATTTGATCTCATTACGTCAAATAAGACAATTACTATTCCATGTTACTAAAACTTCCAGGGAGTATTTGCACAAAAAGAAAAAGCATCAAACTGATGCTTTTTAAATATAGGATAAGGTAAAAAATGTGTTTAATAATTTTCTTCCATCGATCTTGTAAGAATATCTTTTTCGGTAAGCATTTCCCCTTCAAGACAAATACAATACTCATTTTTATTAAGAAGCTCCTGACGGAATTCTTCTTCCATTTGTGCAAAGTCTTTAAAGAATGCGATGCTTTCAGCTAACCATTCTTTTTTCTCGTTATATGAATTTTTCAGAAAATCATGAATTGAAAGCATGTTTTCTGTGACGTTGCTGAGTTTCAATGGCAGAAGCAGTTTATTCATGACGATAGGTTTTTGAGCAATCTGAAACAATTGTACCAAAATCATTCCTGTTAATTAAAAGACCAGAGGATGGGTATTAAATAATTTCAAACGTTTATAAAGAAGTTAAAAATGTGGAAAACCTGTTTAGCATTAAACTAAGAAATGACAAATAAAAAAAAAGTTGATTTTTTTCCCCATAATTATGTTACGCAATTCTTGTCTGTGTCGCAACATGAATTCTTCGCTCTGCTGTTAAGGATGCACGTCCTAAGTCTTTTGTAAGGCTAATTTTTTCATTGCTTCTTCTTCATCTTCATGTGATATCAATAAAATGATCTTTGGCTCATCGCCTATTTCCTGGATTATATAGCTTGTGTCAAATTCTATTAACTTATTGCCGGTTTTGTCAAAAGTTATACCCCAACGCACTACCACCATGCTATAATCATTGCATATAGGCATTACCCTTTTAGAAATTATTTTTGCTGAATTGCGACCAATGCTCTTGTAAAATTTAGTTGCTTGCTCAGCCTTCTTTTCATAATCCTTCCGGCTTTGGGTTATTGACCCCTTTGGTCCGGCAGAAATAAAACTATCAGCACAATAACTTGAAATCGTTTTCACATCAAGTTTATCGAAAGCAGCTTCATATTCTTTGAATAAAGTATCCAGTTGATCACGACTCATGCTCTTCTATTTAAAAATTCTGAGTTCAAAAACGGCGCCATGATTATGTGTTACAACCGTCAATCAAAGGCATGTATTTTGAGGTTCGTTTTTAAAATAGCATATATGAAAAATAACAAACAGCAAACACCGTTTCAGAATACAAGACTTAGTAATAATAAACACAGACCGGAGAACAAAGACGACATAGATAGTCGCGAAGGGGAAGAACAATTAATGAAAGGTGATGATAGAACTCATAATAAAAAAGAAAGAAAAAGCTCAAAGAAAACTACCGGACGATAGGCAGCTTAAATTGTAGATCGGTTAGATAAAAATTAATTTCTGAATTCCTGGCTGATCATAAGCCCATAAAATCCGCCATCCAATATACCGATGCCCACCCGACCGAAAGAGGGATTAAGAATATTTGCTCTATGACCCGGAGAATTCATCAGGTTTACATGAGCTATTTCAACAGTTTGTGCCAATGCTAAGTTTTCTCCTGCAGTTTCAAAATGAATATTCGCAGTTCTCATTCTATCGAAAGGATCTTTTCCATCAAGATCATCATGGGCAAAATATCCTTTTGCAAACATGTCTTGTGAATGAGCTCTTGCCACCTGCAGCATTTCAGGATCAGCTACCAATGGCTTTAATCCATGTTTTTGCCTTTCCTCATTTATCATTTGCAACATTTCCGTTTCATAATTTGGTTTTGCAGTTGCATTATCGATCTTAAAAGAAAGGTTGACCTTTTCATCTGAGCCGGGCTGAACTGTAAGGCTATTGATCGTTTGACGAACCGCTTCATCAAATACAGGAGCTAATTTCCTGTTAGCCCATTCAGATTGCATTGCTAATTGAACGCCTAATTCACTATTGCGAACTTTTTCTGTTATCCCATCACGTATCGGTAATGCAAGAATGATCGCAGAAAATATAACTGCATACAAATAGCCCATGATTGCGCCTGGAATAATTCCCAAAAATCTATTGACAATACTTTGATGAACTTGTATGGGAGCAGCCCGTGATATAAATCCTGCAAGAATGCTCAGGAGCGTACCGGCAACAATAGCCATTAATATAAAAGAAATTGCCAGTAACCACGGACCTGCATCAAATATTTTATCAATAAAGCTGGCAACATAAGGATAAAATAAATAGGCAAGGACAAAGCTGCCTGCCCACACTAACAAACTAAGCATACTGGAAATAAAACCACGGTACCAGCCTGCAATAACTGCCAGTAGCACGATCAAGATCAGAATTAAATCAAACCAATTCATAAAAAATATTACACATGAATTGAACAAAAAGTCCGCCGAAATTTTTACACACTTAGTAATTTTTAAAAACCAAAAAATAGTTTCATTAAAATTTCCAACAGGAGAGTTATAATTAAATAATGTAGAAAAAAATCCTGCTTTTAGATAGTTTTCATGATTTCCATTAGCAATTAATGGTGGTACACAATTTGGCATTATCAAACCGTATTTAGTAAATAAAAATCTTAACATCTAAATGACTATTATGAAAAATTCTCTCTATGTTTTCCTGTTTGTAATGATCTCCATGTCGCTGACAAGTTGCGAATTAGTGGGTGATATTTTCAAAGCAGGAGTTTGGGTAGGAATATTGGCCGTAGCTGCAGTTATAGGATTGATCATATTTTTAATAAGCAAGCTTACGGGAAAAAAGTAAATTCGGTTATGGGAGAAGCAAAATGCTATAACCAATTTACAAATGAAGTATGATGTCATCATCATTGGAGCAGGAGCTACCGGGCTATTGGCAATGAGAGATCTTGCAAAAGCAGGTTATCATGTTTGTATGTTAGAAGCAGCCGAAACTGCCGGTGGAAGGATCTCTACAATTAAAGATGATTTTGAAAATTATGCTGAAGCTGGTGCAGAATTTATCCATGGAAAATTACCCCTTACTTTTCAATTACTAAAAGAGGCTGGTTTATCTTATGAAACTGTAGAAGGAAAAATGATCGGTGTTCGACAAGGACAATGGCAAAGTGAAGAGCATTATGATCATTGGGATGAATTCATGCTGCATCTCAGGAAATTAAAAACAGACATTACCATCCTTCAATTTTTAGAAGAAAATTTTTCTAACCCGGAATATATCCATCTTCGACTGGCAGTGCAGCGATTTTCAGAAGGCTTTGATCTTGCCGATATTTCCAAAGCTTCGATCCTTTCTATAAAAAAAGAATGGGAGGATATAGATAAAACACAATACAGGATCAAAGGCGGCTATATCCAGCTCATAGACCACTTGTTTAATTCTTGCCGGCAACCAAATACTGAATTTAATTTTAATGCCTGTGTAAATAAAATAGACCATGAAGATGGGAATGTGACTGTGCATACCACTGACAACAAAAAATTCCAGGCGAATAAACTGATCATTACTGTTTCTGCAGGTGTATTGCAATCCGGAACAATTCAATTTAAACCTGCATTAACTGATCATGCAGTTGCGATACAAGGTTTGGGATTTGGCACAGTCATAAAATTTCTGCTTGAATTCAAAACAAGTTTTTGGGAAGAGTTTGATGAGGAAGCTGGTTTTTTATTAACGGATGAGGAAATACCAACATGGTGGACACAATTGCCTGCAGATAGTAATTTACTTACGGGGTGGCTTGGGGGGCCGAACGCAACAAAAAAAATATTTGAGCCAGACTCTTCATTACTACAAACTGCATTACTATCCCTCTCATCCATCTTTCGCATGCCGCCTGCAATGTTGCAAGAAGAACTTACTAATTATAAGATCATCAGTTGGCTAAACAAACCCCATATAAAAGGGGGTTATAGTTACAATACACTACATTCTGAAAAGGCAAAAGAAATATTATCCTCCCCGATAAACAATACGATCTATTTTGCAGGTGAAGCAATAAGCAAGAGTGAATCACAGGGAACCGTGGAAAGTGCTTTACAAAGCGGGCATGACACTGCTAAAATGCTGATCGGACATTATCAATCAGAAAAAAAGGTATAAGCATTATTCATCTTCAGGGTCACGAAGGCTATAAGAATTATTTTCTTCATCCTCTTCTCCTATTTTTTCATCAGCATCATCATCTTCACTTCCGGGCACATCCAGGTCATTCCCACTCATACCTGATGACTCATTTAATTTTTCCCCTTCATCGTCAGTGCTATCAAGAGTCGAAGCTTTCAATTGTTCATCATCTAATGTCGCCATTGATTCACTGCTGCGTTGCAGAAGATCTCTTTCTGTACTGGTAACATTCAATTCTTTGTCCATTAAAATATCTTCATCGGGACCTAATAACTTATTTGCTTCTTCATCGGCTGATGAAATTGTCGTGTCAGCCATTTCACCCGGAGGCAATGGTCTTACATGCTCCTGCCCGGGAATATCTTTTACTTCCGGCAGATCAAGAGTTGCTTCATCTGGTTTTAAAAGTTCCTTATCACGTTTAGATTCGGGCAGGTCGCTTGTAGCCTTATCATTCTTTTTTTGAATTGTTTTCATAAAAAATATTTGAAGTGATAGAATAATATTTACCAAGCAAAACCGTGCCCGGATAATAAACGGGTATTCTAAAAAATAAAACGTGGAGAATGTGGAATCTTTTTCCTCGAAATCGAAAGGGAAGAATTTAATTGTCAGCTGTAAAAGTATAACACCAGGCCTCTCCCTCTAAAACAGTTTCGCCATCCTGTCGTGTTATTTTTATTTTTAATTGAGTAACGGGTTTTGTTTCATGCTTACTTATAACCTCCGCTTCTGCGGTAATTGTATCCCCAATAAAAACCGGGGCTGTGAATTTCCAATTCTGGCTTAGAAAAACTGTACCCGGACCGGGCATATCCATTGCAACTAAAGCATGAAGAAGCCCTGTAGTTAAGCCTCCTTGTACAACAAGCCTTTTAAATTTTGTTTTTGATACAAATGATTCATCAAAATGAAGCGGATTATAATCACCGCTCAATGCGGCAAATGTCTTTACATGATCTGCAGTTAATGTGATGCTTCGGGTTGCTTTTTGGCCTATAGAAATTTGCATAGTACTTATGTTGTCGGCTAATTTACTCAATTTTGTTGCTTATTATTCTCTTCAATTTCTTCAATGGTCACTTTCTCCTTTTTGATCCCCTGTCGCAAAAGATAAAACAAGTTCATATACATATTCGCTATCCACACAATGGAAAACCCTGCAATAACGTAGCCTCGCCAGTCAGCATACAATAAATAAAATTTAGTGATCACCAGCACAAGCACTGTAACATAATGACTAAAACAATATTCACAAGTAAGCATGTAGAAAAATTTCCTTACAAAGAACAACTTACTTCTCCTGCTATTTAATTCGCAAAATTTGCGTGGCTCTTTAAATACTTCCTCATGTGTAACAGTCCATGAAATGCAGGCAACAGGAATAGCGATCACAAATAGATAAATAAGCTGCATGTTTAAAGACATGACAAATAACTTTAATGAATAACCTTTATTGTTCAAAAGACGACCAAAACCAAGCCAGCATTTTTAATTTTATAGCCAAAGCAAAAGACCCGGGAATCCCGGGTCTTTTACTTTGTATCATTCAATACATGAATAGTATTGTGAAAGCTGTATGTTATTTTATGTTTGTGTAAACCACTCCCTGTGCATTCATCAATGCTATTTCTGAAACACCATTTTTAATTAGTGTTACATGATACACCTCTTCGTTTCCATTGGATACTCTTCGCGTAATGCTATATAGATCATTTCCATAGGTATTGATCGCATTAGTAACTACTGCATCCGGTACATATGTGTTAAATACAGGTAAAGAAGCCTTAAAGCTTTCTCCTCTCATCATGTACCATGGTTGTGTATTATAATATACACGAACGATCCTGTTATTCTCATTTTTGTAGGTTGCATACCACCAATCGCTGGTCATAGGCATCCATGTTACAGTAGTTGCTGTGGGATAACTTGTCTCAAAGTTTGTCTTAATAGTAACTGGTACTTGTGCACTATTAAACTCGGGATTATTTGTTTTATACGTTGTTGTTGTCACTACTTCCTGTGCGTTTATTGTATAAGCAGCCGCCAGGATAATTGCTGCACAAAATATTTTTTTCATAGATAAGAAATTTAAAAAATTAAACAATTGATTTTATCTATGCTAATAAAAACAAGAATGATGCCTACGATCTTTTCAAATTCTTACTTGCACAAAATGTGTTAATTATATCCAATAAAAATGATTTCCCCTTTCCGGGTATAAACATTGAAGAATTATTCAGGTAAATAGTTTCATGAATGTATTAAAGTTGGGAAAAACATTCCCAACGAGGGAAATTATTTATTACTAACTGATGACGGAAGGATCATCATCATATAAACATATAAGCCGAGATTATCAGATAGGATTTCATCGGCACCAATCATTGCATTATTTAATAAACGTGATCCAGTGGGGTTAAGGCAACCCAACACTACCCGGTTTGTTTTAAAATTAATTGTGCCTGTTTTTTCCGGAACGATCATATAAGGAGAGTCAGAGTTCTTTCCATAAAATTTAAAACTATTACCATTAAGTTTCATAAGACTGTTAAGACTCATGCCTGAATAAATGCCGTCTTTTGAATTCCAGACATTCTCGCTGATGATCCCATCATAATTTGTGATGGTACCAGCATTCATATTTCCCCCAATAATGAGGTAAGCTGGCTTGCAAAGATTGACATTATCTTCCCAAATAAAAACTGCCTGCCTGCTGGTCTTGGGAAACAAAACACTGCATTTTGCCACGTCCTTTTCAGAAAAATAATAAACGTCTTTTATAACGTTTTTCTGTCCAAAAAAACTTACAAGGTATTCGTGAGAATAAAACTTCAGCAGGTCTTCTGCAAACTGGATATCTTCAGGCAATGGCAGTACTTGCTGATTAATGGCTAATGAATAAAGAGTATCACCATCCTTTTCAATGATCATGTTTGCCAGCACCGTAATATTTTTCTTTTGAAATAAGATAGCAGTAGTGTCGTTTTCATTACCGCAGAAGAATCCATCATTATTTAACTCTTTCAGGCTTTCTGTATACTCTTTCTTTAAAGAAGTGATATAAGTAAATGAAGAATTATTTTTGGTATGAAATGTTTCAATGCTTCTTGTAATGATCAATGTATCCTTTTTCTTTTTACTCTTCGCAGGTTTTAAATTATAAATATTTATCACGATATCATTCTGAAACCTGTTTCCGGCTGGCAAAAATTTTTTCTTATTTAAAAAGCTTTCAAGTTTTTTAGATGTAAGAGAAGATGCATAAAGAAAATCGTTAGCCGTGTATTGCTGGCTATGCAAATTGCACACAATTAAAAATGAAATAAGAAAGAGTAAAGCTCCCTTCATAAAAGAATTTG
>JBIOVR010000330.1:0-2673 GCA_044867875.1 Chitinophagaceae bacterium | reverse complement strand
GGTTACTTCCCGCCAGGCATCAAAATGCAGTTTATTATCTCCGGGCCAGAATGCAAGTACATCGGGGATCAGATCGTTAATACTATCACCAATACCAAAGAAAACATCATGCTGTTCAATGTTTCGCTCCGATGGAGAAGCACCGATCAATAACATATAAAGTTTTGGCATGAAAAAAATTTGTCTGAAGGTAGTAAGTGCAAAAGATATACCGCATAACTGGGAGCTAAAAGAATTCTTTAATTAGTTTACTTTTACCAAAAAAGGAATATGAAATACTTTTATTCTCTTCTTCTTTTATTTATGCTTATCACTGCATGCAAGCAAAAAATTTTATCGGGTAAAGCCCTGGAGGATAAATTAAATAAAACCATGGCCAAGCATCTGCATGAAACACTGAAGCCCGGAACTGAAGTGATAATAAAGGACCTTGTATATTATCCTGACAAAATGAAAAATCTTTATATCTGCACATTTACAGTAGAGTTGAAAACCGCTACTTCAGATACTACGGGTACTATGATGGCACTAATTCCTAATGATTTCAGTAAAGTAACAAGAACTCAATAGCAGGTTAAAGACAATATAAATTTGTTATCAGGCCATCGTTCCTGAAAGTATCTTAATTAATTTTTCAGCATCAATATTACCGCCGGAGATCACACAAACAATTTTTCCTGTTCCTGCTTTTCCAGTTAGGGCTGCAGCAAATGAAGATCCACCTGCGCCTTCCGAAATAACACGGGTTCTTTCCATCAATATTTTTATTGCATCTGCAATTTGTTTCAGGCTTAAAACAATGGAGCCATCTACGAGCTTACTTACTAATGGCCACATTTCGGTAAGAAGACCAGCACTTCCCATTCCATCTACAAAACTAGGAATATAGGTGATTTTCACCGGCTCACATGCAGCAAGAGAAGGAGCAAGCGGCGCTGCTGTTTCCACTTCTGATGCAAAAATTTTTACACCAGGTTTAATTGCTTTTATAGCCGTTGCAATTCCGGTGATCAATCCGCCGCCACCATAAGGAACGATCACCGTATCAGCATCAGGAAGATCTTCGAGTATTTCCAAACCGACTGTTCCATTGCCTGCAATTACAGCCGGGTCACTTACAGGATGAATGAACAATCCTTTCATCCCTTCAAATTTTCTTGTTACAAGCACCTGCCACCAATCATTAAAAGGGATCTTGATAAATTTTGCACCAAGTCTTGTGATCGCATCAAGTTTTGTTTGCGGTGCATGATCGGGTACGATCACTGTACAGGGAATATTCATCATTCGTGCATTCCATGCAACACCCTGCGCCATATTACCTGCACTTGCGGTGTACACTCCATCTTTCAGCAATGAGCTGTCAGCAGTGCTTATTGCATTGTATGCACCTCTTAATTTAAAAGAACCGATCGGTTGTAAATTTTCCAGCTTCAGATAAATTTCTCTTGGAAGATCATCGCCATAAAAGCGAATAAGCGGCGTACGATTTACTTTTCCTTTGATGCTTTGCTGTGCATCTTTAATATCCTGCAATGAGACAGAAATTGTTTTTTGGTCTGTGATCATTTCTTAGAATTTAACTTCTCATAAATATGGTAAGCTGAAAAAATATCTTCGGCCGCAATACCTAATGATTTAAAAACGGTGATCTCTTTATCATTCTCTCTTCCTTTTTTTGTTCCTGATAAAACTTCACCAATCTCACCTTTTACATGTTCATCGGTTACGGCTCCTTCTTTTTTAGGGATCAAAAAATCGCCGGCTTCATTAAAAAGCGATTCATAGCGATCAGTAAACAATTTTGATCTAACTATAGCAGTTGTATCTAATTCTCTTGTTAAAGCGGTGCTTGAACCAACTGCATTGATATGTGTGCCAGGAACTATCCAATCTCCCATTACAACAGACTCCTTTGATGCAGTAACTGTGCAAATAATATCAGCATGTGCGACTGCCTGCTGCACATTTTTCTTTATATGTATCGGTATATTATATTCGGCCGACAATTCATTAACCAGATGTTTTGCATTATTCTCGTTACGGCTCCAGAGATTTATATGTTTTATATTTCTCACCAACAACATTGCTTCAATATGTCTTTGGGCTTGTTCACCCGAACCGATGATCGCAAGTGTTGCTGAGTTTTCTCTTGATAACAATTTTGTTGCTACAGCACTGGCAGCTGCAGTTCGGATAGCTGTGATCTCTAATGCATCAAAGAGCATAAGGGGTTGTCCATTCTTTGCATCAAATAACATTACTATTCCCTGGTGTGATGGAAAACCAGCTTCTTTGTTAGCATGAAATACACTGATGACTTTAATACCCATTACCTCAAGTTTAGCTGCATGACCCGGCATCATACCTAATACACCACTGCCATCCGGAAGCCGCATAATATTACGTAAAGGCTGTAGGCATTCTCCTGCTGTCAATGAACGAAACATTTTTTCCATTACTTCAATACATTCTTCCATCGGTAACAGAGATGCAATCTTTTCTTTATTAATGAACAATGGATCCATTCTTTTAAATGTTCAGGAGTAGTTTTATTAAAGATATAATTTTTAAGAATTGAATCGATAGTAACGCTAACACTGATATGACATAACTTTTACATAAACATAATTTCAAGGTAGACCTTTTATAAGTTATATTTACTCTCTACAA
>JBIOVR010000329.1:0-3233 GCA_044867875.1 Chitinophagaceae bacterium | reverse complement strand
GGGATCATTCGTTTCTTGAGCTCAGCATTATCAGGTAGTAACACGACTAAACCGTATTCACCAAATAACTCATTAACTATTTTAAAAGTTGAAGATTGAATCGTATCTCCTTCTTTATAGCATTCTTTCATTAGACTGGTGATCTCTTTTCCAAATGGCAAAACTGAAAGCTGACCTTCCATCAAGCCGATCAGTTTGATCAGTTCTTTATCAACCTTCATTCTCCCAACCGCACCAGTTTGTTTTGTGTTCCATGTAAGCTTTTCGCCTCCAACATATACATGATTCAATTCATCAAGATCAGCATCTTCACTGCCAATATAAAAAACAGGAACAAAATTGTACTCCGATAAATTAATCTTACAATATTCAGCAAGCTTTATTGTATGTAATATTTTGTAAATAAAATAAAGTGGCCCGGTAAAAATATTATTCTGATGAGCGGTAGTAAATGTGAAAGTATTTTTCGAAGCTAATGCTTCAATATTTTTTTTTGTCTTTTCAGATAAGGTAATAGCAGAATATTGTTTTTTTAACTCCTGTACCAGCACATTGCGATCATAGTTAAACTGTTTTCGATCGTCAATTGCTTTTTTTATTCCCTGGATCGTCGGCGGGTAATTAAAGAATTCTTTTAATGAAGCATTTTGGTCGATATAGTCAACCACTGTTTTACTAAAACTTCCTGTCTGCCTGTAAGGTATTCGTGTCGAGATACAATCCATAAGCGTATCAAAAATAGAAAGAGTTGACCGGCCTTAAAATGCCGGCTGTAAAATTAACTTTACTTTACCCGATAGGCGACAATGGTATTGCGCCAAAACGTCGGCACATAGATGATTTTATTCTTTGCATCCATCCCGATATCTGCTGAATTCTTTTTATCTCCCCTGGAATCCAGCAATTGTTGCTTACTACCATCAGCATTCACATACCAGACAACGCCCTGCCAGCAGGAAACTATAAAATCATTGCCTGAAATATTTTCGATCCCATCGGTGCCACCATCCATTCCATCGGTTATTTTGGTAAGCGTTTTATCCTTATTCATTTTATACATACCACCAGCATCCAATAAATAAAAGTCGTCTCCACGCATCAGCACTCCATTTGGTCCTTTCAAAGTATCAAGCAGTAATTCGGATACACCATCTTTCACAACAAATATTTTTTTCGCTTTTGAATCTGACACATACACGATACCTGCATTACTAACACTTACATCATTTAATCCTTCTGCGCCGGTAACAACTATCCTTTTTTCAATTTTGCCGCCGGCAATATCAATTACCACCAGTTCATTCAGGTCTGCCACATATAATTTACCCTTGTAAATCCCCATTCCTTTTGGGGCATTTAACCCACTCACCCATTCTACTGCGATCACTTTTCCATCAAGACCAACTTTTGCAACAGATCCTTTTCCATCCTTTCCCCATGGATCGGTGCCATCAATATTTGCAGCATACAAAACTTTATTATCGCCATCAAACAAAACAGATTCGGGCACTTTTAAAACAGAATCTGTTTCCCAAATTTTTTCCAACTTGTGTTGGGCAAATAATAAAGAAGAATTAAAAAGAATTACGATCAGCAACGTTGTTCTGGATAAGATCTTTTTCATAATGTAAATTTTAGCATAGCTAAGTTACGTATAGAAAGCCTTATCCAAACCTGGCGGGGTTAAAAGCTTCGAGACCAAAGGAAGGTTTCTTGCCAGAAATGATTTCTTCAATTAATCTCCCAGTTCCCGCAGCAGCTGTAACTCCTAACATTGCATGTCCGCCAGCATAAGTAAGATTGGAAAATTTAGTGTGCCTTCCAATATATGGCATACCATCGGGACTCACAGGCCGGTAACCAAACCAGGCTTTACTTATATCCGGCTGCGGCAGGTTCATTGTTGGATAATATTTTTTAAAGGCATTATAGATCGCAGTTACTCGTTTGGGCAAAACATTATCGCTATGGCCACTCAATTCCATAGTGCCTCCGATCCTCAGCCATTTACCAATTGGCGTTGTTGCAGTGCGGTCATCAACTAATATCGAAGGGTATTGCAAATTCTTTTCCAATCCATCATAGACCATGCTATAACCTTTACCCGGTTGCATCGGCGTATAAATGCCAAGCTGCTTAGAAATATTCTGCAGCCATGAGCCATTTGCCAATATCAATTCTTCACAATCAAGTTTTGCCTTATCAGTTATAACCCCGGTTATTTTTCCGTTCGTAGTTTCAAAACTTTTTACTTCCGAGTTCAACCAAAACTTCACTCCTTTACTTTTTAAATAAGAATAAAGCGAACGCATAAACTTTCCCGGGTTCACATGACAATCGTCAAGATAAAGAACACCACCCGCAACATTTGTTTCCACTTGTGGCTCGTGATCCTGTACTTGTTGCGGCGTACACATGATCGTTTTCAGCCCATATTCATTTGCCTGGTCAGCCAAATGCTTTTCATGATCGGCAGTCTTCTCATTTTTCCAAAGCATCCAGCAACCTTTTTCTGTCATATCAAATGGCTCGGGCAATTCATTCTTCACTTCATTCATCAAATGCCTTGTCAGTTGTAAAAGGTTATTCATGTGCGGCGCATTCTCTTCCACCTTTTTTGCAGAAGCGCTTTTCCAAAATGTCATTCCCCAACGAATAAGATCAAGATTCAACCTTGGCTTTACATAAAATGGTGACGAAGAACTCATCATCCATTTTAATCCTTTTGACACAATACCCGGTGTTGCCAACGGAACAAAATGCGATGGCGATACATAACCCATATTACCAAAGGAACAGCCATCAGTAATATCGCCACGTTCAATAACAGTTACATTATGTCCTTCCTTTTGTAAAAAATAAGCGCAGTTCAATCCTATAACCCCGCCACCAATAATTGTTACGTTCATAATTTCTTGCGAGGTGAAGCCGAAGCAATCTCCCCATTCATTCTATTAGTTATAAAATAATTTTTGTTTCCAGCTTTTGCAATTCTGTTTAGCTTCAGTTGCGTCGCACTCTTGTACAACAACAATTCTATTCAACATTTTTTTCTTTGTCACCCTGAGCTTGTCGAAGGGCTATTCACCATGTCCCGGATTAGGATCATTAATTTTTATTGCATTAATTAACCTTGCTCCAAAAACTCTCCCGGCAGTTTTGCCATAATTCGCTTCGATCCTAATTGTAATTTTTTCTTTACCCTTCAACAGATCTTCAGGAATTTTATATTC
>JBIOVR010000328.1:0-19903 GCA_044867875.1 Chitinophagaceae bacterium | reverse complement strand
TACCGGTATTGCATTGTATGAATCTGTTGTACGGGGTATGCCTGCATATCAAAGTTTATCGGGACAATTAAATCAATTTCCCAATATGCCTAAAACATCATCAGGCTTTGCTTATCATTGGCCCTCCAATGCAAATGCTGCATTAGGTGCTATGACGCGGAGCTTATTTCCTGCAGCATCAGCAGCAGGCAAAGTTTCAATCGATTCACTGGAAAATGCTTTAAATAATGAGTATAAAAGTTCGGTGAAAATTGAGGTGTGGCAGCGTTCTGTAGATTTTGGCAAATCAGTAGCACAATTGGTTTTTGATTGGGCAAAAACAGATGGAGCTGATCATGCAAACGATGCCTATCCGCTTCCGGTTGGTCCGGGTTTGTGGCAACCAACAGCGCCAGCATTTGCGGCAGCATTTGCTCCTTACTGGAAAAATAACAGGCAATTAGTTGTTGGCAGCTTCAATGGTTCAGACCCACCACCGCCACCTGTTTACTCTACCGATCCATCATCCGATTTTTATAAAATGGTAAAAGAAGTATATGATATTTCTCAAACATTAACTCCTGAACAAAGAGCCATCGGTTTGTATTATAGGGACAACCCTGGTTTTGGAGGTGGTCATTATATGTCTATCCTGAATATAGTATTGCGACAGGAAAATGCCATGTTAGATGTTAGTGCACTTGCTTTTGTAAAAGCAGGTATAGTTTCAGTTGATGCAGGTATTGAATGCTGGAAAGTAAAGTATATTTATAATAATCTTCGTCCGATCACTTATATAAGAAACGTATTGGGTTTTACAACATGGAATCCTTTGTTTGGTACTCCTGGCTTTCCGGATTATATCTCAGGCCACTCAACTATTGGTGGGGCGGTTGCTGTAGCACTTACTTCAGTATTTGGCGATAATTATCATTTTACAAACAATACCTTCAGTTATCTTAATATGCCTGATCAGCATTACACTTCTTTTTATCAAATGGCAGAACAAATTGGAGATTCAAGAGTATATGCGGGAATTCATTATAAAATTTCTTGTACAGAAGGAAATAAGACAGGCAAAAAAGTAGCGCAGAATATTTTAAATACAGTAAAATTTTTGAAAGAGTAATTAGTTAAAGGCATAAGTAAAACAGCCACATCATCTATTTTGCATTAGTACTTATCGATAGCAAAGCCCGGAAAGCAGTTTGTTTCCGGCTTTGTCTTTTTAAGAATTCCCCCAACAGATTTTATAATTTAGAGCAGAAAGAAATAAAACTAAAATATTGTTCCAAACGAAAAGTCAGAAGCGTTATAGGAAAATGTTTTTGACAGGGAAATAAGTTTATATCCAACCATACCGAAGGGCTTTGCCAATTAGTTCGCCGGTATTGCTTAGATTCTTTTTATGTAGCATGTTTTTACGGTGTGTATCAACTGTTTGCTTACTGATTTTCAAAATGCTGCTGATCTCTTTACTTAATTTGCCTTCAATTAAAAGTTTGAGCACTTGTTTTTCCCGTTTTGTCAGATCTTCTTTGCTTTCAATAAAAATATTTTTAGAAGCAACATCCAGGTATGACGGCTCACCTTCCATGCCTAAAAATGATAACACAGGTATACCTTCCTGTTTCAAATATGTAATATCAGTATGTATATTCAGGGTTCTTAAGATCTTTCCGGCCTCATCATGCTCAATCATTACCCCCTGGTAAAGCAACCGGGCATAATCACCATTTTTTTTTCTGAACCGAAGATCGTATCTCACTTTATACTTCATCAATTTTTCTATTGGTAATTGTGAAAAGAATTCTATTATTCTGTTTCCGAAAGTCAAAAACCATGGTCGATCATCGGGGTGAATTATCCCAATCATAAATTGAATATTATATTCTGAGGGAAGATAACCCAATACATCTTCTATCTCTTTACTTACAAGATCAAAATTCAGACTATAATGATTGATAATAAAATAATAGGAATCTCCGACCAGGAAAAAGTTCCAAAGTTTTTTATAAAATTCGAGTTCAAGCTTTAATAACCCCGGCGCCGATTCGTTGGCATACCATTTAAATGCCTTATTAAATTCGTGGTTAAAAAGTTCTGATTTCATAAACTTCATTTTAACTAAGATGGCTTCTATATCCATCCATACCTGATGGCTTTGGCAATCAGTTCTCCTGTATTGTTAAGATTTTTTTTGTGGAGCATATTTTTGCGGTGGGTATCCACAGTTTGCTTAGTGATTTTTAAAATGCTACTGATCTCTTTACTTAGTTTGCCCTCAATTAAAAGTTTCAGCACCTGTTTTTCCCTCCTGGTTAAATCATCCTTGGTTTCAACAAAAATATTTTTTGAAGTCACATCGAGATACGATGGCTCTCCATCCATTCCTATGAAGGAAATTACGGGTCTCCCTTCTTGTTTTAAATAGGTTATATCTGAATGAACACTCAGGGATCTTAAGATTTTCCCTTTCTCATCATGTTCAAGCAAGATTCCCTGGTAAAGTATCCGGGCATAGTCACCATTTTTTTTTCTGAACCGAATATCATACCTCACTTTATATTTCATCAATTTATCTACCGGCAAATGTGTAAAAAAATCCACCATGGTGTCTCCGAAAGCCAAAAACCAGGAACGGTCATCAGGATGAAGCTTTCCGTTCATAAAGGGAATATCGAACTCAGATGGAAGATAGCCCATTACATCTTCTACTTCTTTACTCACAAACTCAAACGTGAAATTATGATGATTGATTATAAAATAATAAGAATCTCCGACTAGGAAAAAGTTCCAAAGCTTTTTATAAAGATCTAACTCAAACTTCAATAAGCTGGGGGCAGATTCGTTGCCAAACCATTTAAACATTTTATTGAACTCAAGATTAAAAGGTTCTTCCTTCATAAAAGTTTGGGCTTCTCAATGTCGGGCGGTTCAGAATTTATTTAAATAGACTACCTACAAATCGGTATTTTTTAAGGGTATAATCAAAGTTACATTTATAAATATTACCTGCTACACCATCGTGACATGATAAATGCCGAAAGTACTTTGCGGAGTTATACGGTGGTTTTTGAAGTAGGTTCGTCTGATATTCGATATAGAAAAATAAAATCGGTCTCAATAAAAAAATAGCATCCTTGCTATTGATGGAAGTAACGGAAAAATGATTTTGAATCTTTTGATAAGAATCTTCCAAAGATTCTTATTCACTTCCAACACCGGTACCTTTTTGAATACCCATTAACCATAGGTTCTGAAAAAGAGCATTAAATAAAATTGTTAACTCAAAAATCTATCATTATGAGATTATTAATCAAATGTTCATCTAAAAATTGGGTACTGCTTACAATCTGTACGATTTTTATAATTTCTGCCTGCCAAAAAGAAACAACAATACAAGAGGTCGCTACGGAAACCCCAACGGGTGTCGCCACATCTCCGAAGAAAGTTGATAAACAAAGTTCGAGTGTCGCAACCGATTGGTACAGGTTGCAATTCCGTATTATGCTCGAAAGGAATTCTGCTTTTAACGGTATATACTTTAGCTATATTGGCATTGGGCTTTACGAGGCGGTACGTCCAGGAATAAAAGGCGCTGTCAGTTTTTCGGGCAAATTAAATTCCATGCCTGACATGCCGCAGCCCGAAAACAACATGGGCTATTCGTGGTCTCTTAGCGCCAATGCTGCTTTGGCCAGTATGGTCCGCTCTTTTTTCACAGGACTTACACCAGCTAATAACTTCAGCATCGATTCACTTGAAGCGGCTTATAACGAAAAATTACAACCGGCCGAAAGTTCTGAAGTGTTTGCCCGTTCACAGGCTTATGGCCGCAGCATTGCAAAAGCGATGCACGATTGGTTTTTAACTGATAACATGAATCCCACCAATACAGGTTATGTGCTGCCATCACCGTTCGCCGGCTCATGGGTGCCTGCACCGGGCAATCCAGCAATCCCCATCAATCCATTTGTGCAGAATGCCACGCCATATATTCTGGCTGATGCAACAGCTATTTCCAACCCCTTTCCGCTGGCATATAGTGAAACACCAGGCACACCGTTTTACAATATGGAAAAGCAGGTATACGATCAATCCATTGCTAATACTCCCGAGCAAAAGGCCATCGCCATACATTGGCTCGACCAGGGTAATGGAACTGGGTATACACCACCAGGCCATGATTTTTTCGTTATTACCCAAGCATTTGAGCAATTGGGTTTAGACCTCGGTATCGTTGCAGAAGCTTATGCAAAGGCAGGCATTGCAGAAAGGGAAACAACCATCGTAACGTTTCGTTCCAAATACGCAAATTTTTTGCTGAGGCCTGCTACCTATATAAGAAAAGTATTTGACCCGACCTGGTTGCCCCTTATTCCTACACCGCCTCACCCGGAATATCCTGCGGCACATGCCATGGTAACTGGAACAATTATGCAGGCAGTAGCTCGTGTAATTGGCAATGACCACACAGTGGTAGATCATTCATACGATTTCAGGGGATTCCCAACACAGACATATACCAGCATTTTTGGTGCTGCCGAGCAGGCAGGTATATCCCGGAACTATGCAGGCATCCATTACCTCATTTCCATAACTGAAGGATTAAGAATGGCAAAGATTCTTGGCGACAGAGTGGGTGACATACAGGTAAGATGATTTTCTGATCTTGTTTTATTGGAATTTGATAATACCTGTTCAACTGACAAAATCAAAAAGCCGTGGCGAAAGCTGCGGCTTTTATTTTATATTGAAACATTTGTATCAAGGCTCAATAGAAAAACATATTTCGCTAATTAGGTATTGAAAAAAAATCCGTCTACAGATTTTAGTGTTTGGAGTAGAAAAAAATAAGATCACAATTTAAACTGTACCCCAAAAGATGCCACCCAATCTGCAAAACCTGCAGGCGTCATATCATTCTGCGTGTTTTGTTTGATGTTTCGGTAATATGGTATTCCTATATAAAGAAAAGCCAATGTGTTTTTCATTTTATAAGTTAGCCCGGGTTCAACCGATGCAATGGTAGCCCCTCTTCGAAAACCATTAGATCCACCGATAAGATCATTCTCCGGCACTTTTTCATAACGTAGTCCCGCGGTTAAAACAATTTTTTGAAATTGAAAACTTGCACCACCTCGTAGACTATATTGATCCGGAACACTCATCACGGTAGTATTATTTTTTATTTGTGCTGGCATAGGGGCTCTTCCTTTGAGATTAGAAACTCCATTTTGATCTCTTGGATTAATAAGATAAAATCCTTGAAAGTATACATTGATACTCCTCGTGAAAGAATAAAATGCACTGAGTTCTGCTGTGATCCCGGTACCACCGTCTCCTAATTGAATGGCTTGGTCAACAGGTGCAAATACAGTGCTGTCAACTTTTCTATGAAAATAATCCTGGTATCTGAAATCACCTGTAGGTATTTTTATTCCTAAACCACCCTGGATATTCCATTTTTTATTTAGGGATGGATCAAGGAACCACTTATATACTGCGAGCCTGATGTCTCCTAATCCAAAAGCATGAGTAGTATATTTAGGATAGCTTAACGGACCCATATGATCCGCTCCATTATTACGTGAGTTTGCTGCAATAGGCACATTTAATGCAAAGGACCATCCCTTGCGGAGTAATTTTATTACCGAAATGTTCAGGGTATAAATGCGATTGGTCACTAATGTATCTGAAAAAAATTGAGTCGCTTTGAGGGAAGTGGAAGCTTCAAAATAACGGTTGGTCACATTAAAGATCAGTTTATCGTTTGGTTGAATATTTTCAAACAGAAGATCAGGACTAATGCCTCCAACATTGCGTATGGCAACACATCCTTGCGATAGTGCCCAATTCGTTGGCGCAGCTATAACGAATAAAAATAAAATAAGAGGTTTCATATATAAGTAGTTTATTGGTTTCAATTTTATTTGGAATTATTAAGATCCTTCGAATTCTTTTTTATATCGGATTGAAGTGAAGATGTATTCAGCAGCTTATTTACATCATGTTTATACAAGCGACCGATAGGCAGTTCTTTTTTTGCTATCTCAATAATATCTGATCTGTAAGAATCGATCTTACTGATCGAAACAATGTAAGAACGGTGGATCCTTAGAAAAGAATCAGCCGGAAGCATTTCCTGCAAAGAAGCAAGCAAGTGTTTAGTAATAATTGTTTTTGTAGTCGTGAAGATCTTAATGTAATCTCTTAAACCTTCTATATATAAAATGTCATTAAATAAAACTTTCACCATTTTACGATCTGACCGGAAATATAAAAAAGGCTGCGCCGGTTCTTTAGTGTTTTCAATTTTGTCAGGCTCCGGTAAATTACTTTGAAGATTAAGATGTAAAATTTTGTTCACAGCTTTTAAAAACCTGTCAAACCCAATTGGCTTAAGTAGGAAGTCTACAGCATCCAATTCAAATCCTTCAACTGCATATTTTCTGTAGGCCGTTGTAAAAATAACCTTTGGAGGATTTTTTAATGTCCGTATAAAATTGGTCCCAAGAATATGCGGCATTTGTATATCAAGGAAGAGGAGATCAACTGTATTTGATTGTAAAAAAGAAAGAGCTTCTACCGCATTGTTGCATGAACCCGCCATTTCAAGAGCTTCAACTCCTTCAATATGTTTTTGAAGAATATCCCTTGCAGGCTGTTCATCATCAATAACAAGACATTTTATTTTTTTAGTTAGTGGCATAGTTAGAGATTGGTTCATGATCATTGAACGTTATTGGAGACAGCATCGACTGCCAGTCGGATTTTTCACTAAGGTTGATCTTTAAAAATGTCATGCATATTTCCTGTTCGGTATACATTTTTAGTTCATGGTTGCCGGAGTACAACAATTGCAATCTTTTCTGCACATTGATGATCTCATCGGAAAAGACTCCTTGTTCTGCTTTGTCGATATCCACACCGTGCATCAATTTCATTGTAAGTAGATCATCACCAATGGTCAATTCAAGATTTATCCATGATTGTTCTGCGAGGCTATTACATTTCGTGAAACTATTCTCAATAAAAGGAAGTAATAAAAGCGGGGCGATCTTTTTATTTTCAGCATTTCCTTTTACTACAATTTCCATTTCCAGGTTCTTGTCAAATCTGATCTTTTCCATCTCCATATATTCTTTCATCAAAATCAATTCTTTTTCCAGGGAGACTTTTGCATCATCACATTCATATAAGAGATAACTCAGCAAGTCTGAAAATTTCAGTAAAAGCTCTTGTGCCTTTGGCGATTTACTTTTTGCGTATGCATAAATATGATCAAGAGAACTAAAAAGAAAATCTGGTCTCACCTGGGCTTTCAGTAATTGCAGGTCAGTAATTAGTTTTTCTTTTTCAACTTTTTCTTTTTCCTTTTGTTTCAAGTACCAGCGTTTGATCAGTTTGATAGCAGTAGCAGCCGCGATTATTTTTGGGGCAGTTAATAAAACTGAATTTATACTTGTCCACCAAAATGTGCTATTAGCTTCTTCTATCTTATAATTAAATAGCTGATCTATGAAGGGAAACAACTGAGAGTGGATCACATAACCGGAAACCAACAAAAAAAGAGTGAGTGAAATAACTCCAGCTGCCAGCGAAAAATATTTTGCCTTTATTAAATAGCGGGGTAATAAAAAATAAATGAAAGCGTAGCAAGAAACGATATGAACTGCTATAAGAAAAAATGTTTTTAGAATGAGAATACCGGTTAAGTTGCCAAATGCGATCTCTTGTAAACCTACCTGCACATAATAATAGTAAGTAGCGGCAAAGTATGTCCACCAAAGCAACCAGAAAATTATGTGACGCTTTGTACGGTGACCTGTTTTGTCAGAAAAAATAAATTCATGCCAGCTCATAGGTTTCTTTTGTTTGAGTGACCGCGTTTTCAATTTGTTTGTCTGCCGATAAATGCAAAGCAATTTTCATAAAAACTTCATAGCTCATTTCACTTTCTATAATATTCAGAGAATGAGATTCAGGGTAGATCAACTGTAATCTTTTTTTAACATTATTGAGACCGATCCCTTTTTTACCAGTTGGTTCAATATTGTATTCTGGTTTGTTATTGGTTAATTTGAATTCAAGAAGATCTTTTTCAATATGAATATCCAATCTCACCCATGGATGCGTAAGCATACGACTCGTACCATGTTTAAAACTATTTTCTACAAAAGGTATCAGCATTAACGGACTGATCATTTTGCCTTTTGGTGAACCCTGTATATGCAAACTCAGGTTCAACCGGTCTCCATAACGGATCTGCTCCAGCGCAATGTAATCCTGTATCATTGAAAGCTCTTTATCCAGGGGAACCCATTTCCTGTTACAGTCATTTAAAATATAGTGAAGCAAACTGGAAAGTTTTTTTATCATCTCCGGTGCTTTGTCAGAGCCATTTAGTATAAACGAATAAATATTATTTAGTGTATTAAATAAGAAATGAGGATGTACTTGTGCTTTTAATAATTGTAATTCAGCATTTATTTTTTCACGGACTAATTGATCAGTTTCCTTTTGTTTCAGATACCAGCGTTTCAAAAGTTTGATCGCAAGTGCAAAGCCAACAACTGTTGGATAATTAAATACTATTTGTCTTATCCAGATAGGAATAATAAAGTTCATGTTTGGCATTTTTGTGAAAAATCCCATCCGTGTACTTATCGAAAAAGTCAGTAGAAAATTTAAATAATTAAAACATACAATAATGATAATAAATAGACCCAGCAAAGTCATTGTGCCTATCCGGTTTCTGATTTTGGAGATATACCGCGGTAAAAAATAATAGAGTATTCCATAAACAAGAGCCATATGGACAAACGTCATTAATACGCAATTCATTAAAATGCGAAGGATAGAAACCCCAGCACCATACTTTTCAATCTGCGGCATCGGGCCTTTAAGGTCCCATGCAGGTACCCAGTAAGTGGGAACTAAAAAAGTAATTGCAAAATATAGACACCAGGTGGTCCAAAAAAGAAGATGGCGGCGAAACCGGTATTTGCGTCGATCAGAAAATATAAGATCGTAAAAAGTCATACAATTTTCTTGCTAACTAAAATTACTTAATTGGGGCTACTAAAAGCTGTTTGATAAAAATTTTTAGACCAGCGTCATTTCTTTTTCTGCAAATGCAGTTTGTCGTCGGTGAATGGTTATGATTATATATGCACTGTTGTCTGCTATTCGTTAAACATGCTTAGCCGAAATAAAAACTTTACGGTGAAATGCAAAACTATTTTTGGTCGTAAACAATTTATTTAATGTCAAATTTATTTTTATGACAACTCATCAGTCTAGCTGCAAAAGTTACAACAGGCACAAATTGTTACTGGTGTCACTTATTACGTTTTTTATTTTCGGTTGTAAAAAAGAAACAACCAAATCAGTTAATGAAGAAATTGCAACAAACTCCCGGTTTGATAATAATGGGGAGGCAATAGGCAATGTCAGTCCGGAAATGGTACTACGCTGGAATGAGGCGGCTTCTTATGTTGTAATAAGAACACTACAATTGCAAGCAATGCCAAAGATCCCACCATTCCGTGAAAGTCATTATTATGCAATGGTGAATATTGCAGTACATGATGCATTGAACAATATCATACCGAAGTATAGCACCTATGCATTAAATGCAAGAGATAAAGATGCTGATCCAGGTGCAGCTGTTGCAAAAGCGGCACATGATGTTATCTCTTATTTCTTTGGTAAACTTAATCCTCCTGCGAATAATACACCACAGGTTATCCAGGATTATATACATGACTTACTTACGCAAAGTTTAAATTCAATTCCTGATGGAGATGCAAAAACAAAAGGTATTGTATTAGGTGCTGCAGCAGCTCAGGCAATTATCCAAAACCGTATTAACGACGGAACCGCTAATGCAATATTTGCAATAACCCAGGGTACATTGGCTGGTGAATATCGTTCTACTCCGCCCTTTACAGTAAGTGGATTTTATGATTCACCAGGTTGGGGTGATCTCAAAACATTTGGAATACAAAACAGCACACAGTTTGCAGTTCCCGCTCCTTATGATTTAAATAGTCCTGAATATACAGCTGACTATAATGAAGTAAAAAGTTTAGGTTGTTCTACCTGCACTGGTATAGGTGGACGTACACAAGACCAGGAAAACATTGCAAAGTTTTGGGTAGAGAGTTCAGCATTGGGATGGAATAAAATTGCAAAAGCGATCATTGCAGAGAAAAATTTAGATGCATGGAAAACTGCAAGATTGTTTGCGTTACTGCAAATGAGTGTTGCCGATGCATACATCGCCTGCCTAAAAGCGAAGATGATCCATTTCTTCTGGAGGCCATATTCGGCAATTCTAAATGGAAATGATGATGGCAATGCAAATACTATTGGCGATCCAACATGGCAAGTATTAGTATCGCCTATTCCTCCTATTGCTGACCATCCATCTGCACATGCAGCAGCAGGTGGCGCAGCTGCTGAACTTCTGAAACATTTTTTTGAAAATGATGACCTCAATTTTTCTTTTGAAAGCTCTACGTTGCCGGGTAATGCAAGAAACTATGGAAGTTTCTCACAAGCAGCAAGGGAAAATTCACTTTCCAGAATATATGTTGGTTATCATTTTCGCAAAGCATGTATGGATGGAGAAGACCTGGGAAAAAGTGTTGGTGATTGGATAGGAACACATTCTTTGCAATAGAACTAATGATTATCAAATTTCCCGGGAGTTGATTTAGCCCCGGGAAATTTAATAAACAGCTTAAAGGTGTTTTCACGGTAGTGAATGCAGGTTTTAAAACGCTTGTCGTGTGCTTTGCGAGTCAAGTATTTTCAATTATCATTTTCTCCACTATTAAAAAAACATTATATGAAACAGAAACTCGTTTTTGCTTTTACGAAATTTGCTTTGATAAGCATTATCCTTTATTCCTGCCAGAAGGATATCAATCATCCGGATCAACAGCAGGAGGAAAATGCTACCGCAGCAAATAACGGCGACCGTGGTCACTTAAAACAAACCAAAGAGTATTCATCGGATGTATTATTCCGTTGGATAAACTTTCAGCTGACCATATACAGAGCAACCGGAGTAGCAGGCCCTACCGCAGCCCGGCTCCTTGGCTACACTGGTCTTGGCGTTTATGAATCAGTGGTGCCGGGTATGCCTGCCTATCAATCATTATCCGGACAGGTTACCGATCTTTCTGATCTTCCAAAAACCCAACCGGGCTATGCCTATCATTGGGATGAAAGTCTGAATGCGGCTCTTGCCTATATTACTAATGCTCTTTTTCCAGCTCCTGCAGGTGGAGGTGTAACACAAACTCAAAACATAAAAAATTTTAGTGATGGCCTTTATAATGAGTTTAAAAACGGAGGCGCCAGTACGGAACTATTGGATCGTTCAAAAGCATTTGGCGAGGCCGTAGGTGCTAAAATAGTTGCAGCTGCAAATAAGTATCAAAATGATTGGCCATCGGACTGGGCATCCTTTCCTAATCTAAATCCTCCAATTGGTACCGAAGCTGATTTTGATATTAGCACTGGTAAATTTGTGCGCCTTACAAGTGCGAATGCTGCTCTTCCTTACTGGAAATACACCCGGCTTTTAGCGCCAGGCAGTTTAGATGGTATTCAATCAATTAAACCTGCATCGTTTGCCTATTCCAATGCAACGGGCTCTTCTTTCTACAACATGGTACAAAATATTTATAACGATTCCTATAATCCACATGGACTAAGCCTGGACGAACGCAGGGCTATTGCATACTACTATGCTTTTCCCGGTTATGGTGGCGGTTATTATCTCTCCATCTTAAAACAAGTGCTTGGTAAAGTAAATGCAACATTAGACTTAAGTGCTTTAATACTTGCCAAAGCCGGCATTGCTATGGAAGATGCTGAAGTGGGAACCTGGGCCGTAAAATATGATAGGGACAATAATTTTGTAGTGAGACCCCAAACATATATCAGGAAGGTGCTTGGTTTTACAAGTTGGACATCTTATCTCGGCAGCCTTACTCCAAGTGCTGCGCCTAATCACCCTGAATATCCTTCCGGTCACTCAACCCAGGCTGGTTCTGTTATTGAAGTACTTATTCAACAGTTTGGCAATAATTTTTCTTTTACTGATACAACTTTCGTTCATTACAATGGCGCTACAGGATTGGCCGAACGTCATTTCAATTCTTTCACTGAATTGGCAGATGAAATAGGAGATTCAAGAGTATATGGACAAATACACTATCCGAAGTCTTGTGAAGATGGCCAGGCCATGGGAAGAAAAGTAGCAAAAAATGTTTTGAACACATTGAAGTTTTTGAAAGAGTGATTTAAGCAGAGACATAGCAAAGAGCCGCGGCGAAAGCTGCGGCTTAATTTTTATGTTGAAATATTTTGCATCGAACTCAATAGTAATATATGCTTCGTCATTTAAGCAATGACCCCCTACAGATTTTAGTGTTTGGAGTAAGAATAAATAAACCAACTCCTTTTAAAAGTTGAATTCCATTTTTAGAATAGGACGATATAAAATTCTATCTGTCTGTTATTAAGCTTCAATTGGGGCTTCCTTCGTATTTAAATACGTTTACATTTATACAATCAAAGGCAGTCGCATTAAAGTTGTTGTTCTTAACAGCATTTATTTTAAGATCGATTTACTGTGCGGTAATCATCATTTCTTTTATACCAAGCCATATGAAATGCCGCTTACAAACCCGATAATCAAATCACGGTCTAAAAACCTCAATCTACTCAATCACGATTAATTCATCTGATTAATATGTTAGATTTGGATGAGCTATTGATGAAATCAGCCACTATTTCTGATGCAGGCGTGTATCAAGAAGTAAATTGCTTGCATTCGCACCTATAATTTCTTTTATGCAAAAAAGAACATTATACTGGTTATGTCAAACAGCAGGATGGGGGACACATTTGCTGAATGTGTATTTTCTTGCAATAGTTCTAAATTATTGGGTATATGATTTTGGATGGTACCATCTGTTGCGGGTTTTAATTGGGTTGGTTTGTTCTCACCTGATGCGCACTGTTATCATTAAGTCGCACTTACTTGAAAAGAACTATAGTTTCCAGATTTTCAATTTAAGCATGTTGTCAATATTATTTTCTATCATATCTGGTGTGTTACACCAATTGATCGTTATGCCGTTTGGTTTGTTTGATAATAACAACTCAGGTAGTTTTTTTAAAGAGGTGTTGGTCTCTTTTTTTGGGTTCCTTTGGCTTTTAGCACCATGGAATCTTATTTACTTTTTATATCATTATGTTGAAAAGATCAGGCAGCAGCAAACAAAAATTCTAAATCATGAACGCTACGAGAACGAGCTTTCGATACAAAAGTTGGAAAGCGAAAAGAGCCGTGCTGAATTTCAACAAAAAGCTTCAGAAATGGAAATGCAGGCATTAAGATCACAAATGAACCCCCACTTTGTTTTTAATTGTCTCAGTTCCATCAATCATTTTGTTATCAAAAATGAAACTGAAGCAGCATCTGGGTATCTCACAAAATTCTCTCGCCTTATTAGGATGGTTCTGAATTATTCTACAAAAAAGCAAATTCTGTTGGAGGACGAGCTGGAAATGCTCCAACTCTATTTAGATATGGAGAAATTAAGATTTAAAGATTCTTTTGAATATACTATAATTTATGATAGAAGCATCGATGCAGGCTCTATCTACATACCTCCGCTTTTGTTTCAGCCATTTGCAGAAAACGCAATCTGGCATGGTTTGATGAACAAGGAAGGCAAAGGATTTCTTGACATCGAAATGCACCTTGAGGACGAATGGCTGTTAAAATGTTTGATTACTGACAACGGAGTAGGACGAAAAAAAGCAGATGAATTAAAGCAAGAGAACCATGATAAAAGAAAATCTGTGGGCCTGGCGATAACAAAGCAACGGTTGGCTTTGCTTAACGGAGATAAAGCAAAGGAAGATTTTTATGAAGTACAGGACCTGGTTGATGAAAATGGAGACGCAATTGGTACAAGAGTTTGTTTGAAGATCAGGTATTCAAAGTTCATTGAGGAACAGACTTGCCGATGATCTTTACGCACCGTAAAAATTTTAAAAAATGATAGAGACAATAATTGTTGATGATGAACCTTATTGTTGCGAATCACTTGTCACAATGTTGGGTCGCTATTGTCCGGAGGTTAAGGTAATCGATGTTTGTAATTCAGGAGACTGTGCATTGAAAATGATACAAAAGCGGACCCCCCAATTGTTGTTTCTGGATATAGAAATGCCGCAGATGAATGGATTTGAGTTATTGGAGAAACTACCCGAAATTAATTTTGAGTTGATTTTTACCACAAGCTATGACCAATATGCTATTAAAGCTTTTCGATTTAGTGCGTTGGATTATTTGCTTAAACCGATTGACAGAGAAGAATTAGAACAAGCCGTACAGAAGGTCATAAACAGAAATCAAAGACCCTCCCCTCAACAAATAGATCTTCTTTTTCAAAAGCTGCACCAGCCGATAGTAAAGATCAATAAAATTGCCATTCCGACAGTTGAAGGGCTGCATCTTTTACCAATAGAGTCGATCATTAGTTGTACTTCAGAAAGTAATTATACAATTCTAAAATTGAAGGACAGTCAGAAAATAGTGACTACAAGAATTCTGAAAGAAATACAGGAAATGCTTGAGGAGTATTCTTTTTTGCGGGTTCATAATTCTTATCTTATCAACCTTAATGAAGTTGTAAAATATATTAAAGGAGAAGGTGGTCACCTAATTATGAGTGACGGTTCTGCAATTGATGTATCCCGTAGCAGAAAAGAAATGCTTTTAAAGAGACTTCAGCCCAATCGAAATTAAGATCTGGTTCAGTCTTTTTTAACTAATTAGAATCTAAATCCCGCAAACCACTCAATCATGATGGGTTTTCCTATAGGCCTGTAATAGTATTGTGGTGAATTATCGCAATTGTTTTGTTATGAAACTAGTACTTAATTTAGCTGCTTATTACTTCTTAGCAACACTTATTTGTCTTTCCTGCAAAAAGGACCCGGTTAATTCCAATTCATCAACTCCAGGTAATCCCCCTAATCCGACTCCTGCGGCTAATCGACCACCTGTTGCCAATGCCGGATCAGATATTACTGTCTCCTATGATTTGCAAACATGCAAAATAGACCAGATTAACCTGGATGGCAGAAGTTCTACAGATCAAGATGGTAGAATTATTTCTTATTGGTGGACAGGGCCTGGTTTAATTTCAAACAGAGATTCTGCTGTTACTTCGGTTACTCTTCTTTCAACTGGTCAGCATCAATTTACGTTATCAGTAACCGATGACAAAGGCGGTTCTGACTGGGATACAGTGATTGTAAATGTTGTGTCTTTTATCAACCGGCGAATCATAAATGCACAACTGATTCCTTTTGCAACACTTTCTCAGGCAAGAGAAGGAATTGCCGTGGGCTCAGCCGGAAGTAAAATTGTATTTGCCGGAGCCTCCAGCAATAGCGGTCAAACAAATCCATCGACGAGAGTTGATATTTATGATATAAATGCAAATAGTTGGTCAATGGCAGTACTAAGTGTAGCACGCCAGGATTTTGCTGTAGTTACATCAGGCAATAAAATATTTTTTGCAGGCGGGTGGGAGGGTAATTGGTGGGATTTTCCAGTCATGTTTACTAATGTGGATATATATGACGTAGTTACCAATTCATGGTCTGTTAAACATTTGAGTGAGCCCAGGGCATGGATAGGAGCCGCTTCAGCGGGGAGTAAAGTTTTTTTTGCAGGAGGTACAAGTGGTCCTGATAATAATTGGCAGGCTTCATCCAAAGTCGATATTTATGATACAGAGACAGATAGTTGGACGACCTCATTCTTAAGTGAACCCAGGAGTAATATTTCAACTCAAACAGCAGGGGATAAAATTTATTTTGCAGGAGGAGCAAGAACACCATTATGGACTCCATGGGCTACGGTAGATGTTTATGATATTAATAACGGCCAA
Source organism: Chitinophagaceae bacterium (assembly GCA_044867875.1). Lineage (GTDB taxonomy): Bacteria > Bacteroidota > Bacteroidia > Chitinophagales > Chitinophagaceae > VBAS01. The sequence goes on along the minus strand of JBIOVR010000328.1, from coordinate 3,923 downwards.
TGGTCAGTAAGTTCCATGAGTGAGCCAAAATATAACATGAAAAGTTTTGCTATGGGTAGTAAGATAATATGGGCTGGAGGCACAACTTCTACCATTAATTCTTGGGGCCAATATAGTTCTAGGCTGGTAGAAATTAAAGATGTAAACACTCAAAGCTCATCATTTTCTTGCTTGTTTGAGTCGAAGTCATGGTGGAACGATCAAAAAGCAGTTGAAAAAAACAATCAGATCGTTTTTTTCACCGGAACTGGTGTGCTGAACAAATTTGATATATATGATATCGTAAACAATTCGTGGAGTATAGGAGAATTAAATCAAAATATACGGGGGGCTGCAGTAACTTCTGTTAACAATACAATTTATGTTGCGGGAGGGTATATGAACGGATCTTTATCAAACATAGTTTGGAAACTGGAGTTCTGATATAAATTCTAAACAATCAGTGGTTAATTGGAAATGTATTTTTTAAAACCGGATACTACATAAGTAATGTTAAGATGGAATAGAGGGTTTATTTCATTTAAGGATGGTGTAACCTATACAGAATACGGAAATGGATACTTACAGATATCAACGCTTGCCGGTTTAAAATAGGACAGTAATAACTGATTTAGAATTATGAAAAATTGCCGAAAGTTTCATCGCTCGAAAATCTGAAACCTTAAATTACTCAATATTCCCACTTCACTATGTTGTTCTCAAGGTGAAATGAATACCTGATATTGTACTAGAATAAGTGCTGGTTTAAAACTTCATAAAATAATCCGCAAGAGATCAATATTTGCTCACGCTGTAATAATAAATCAAAAGGTGTTTTCACGTTTGTGATTTCAGTTAATAAACTCTTACCAGGGCCTGATTGAGTCGGTAGCTTTCAGGTATTATTCAAACTAAAATTTAAAAAAATGAAAAAGATAACCATTGCCATTATTCTGGAGACAATTGCAATCAATTTTATCCAGGCCCAAACAAGGGATCTTACTTTCGTCGCAAAAAAGACGGAGAAAGACAGTAGTGAATTTCAGGCAGCGAGCAGCTCGCCTAAAGTTAATAAGGCTAATACAAAAGCTGTAAAAGATTTCTCAAAATCGCATCGGCAAGCTGAAAATGTCCAATGGTATGCTGTGACCAACGGCAGCTTTGTTTACTATTCTTTAAATGAAAAAATAGGGAGGAGATTATACAATGAGAAGGGCAATTTTGTATACGATATTCTTACTTATTCTGAGAAGGATCTTTCCCTTGATATAAGAGACATGGTAAAACAAACTTACTATTTAGATTATGATATTACATTGGTTAAGGAAATACACACCGCAGGGAAAACAATCTATATAATAAATATCCAAAGTAATAAAGATCTTACGGATTCGCAATGATGAAATGGAAGTTTTAGAAGAATACAAAATTCAACAGTAACCAATCTGATTATCATAGAACGAAAACTAAAAAACTTTAGCTTAGAAATTTATGATCAAAACGTTTTCATGTTTTCAGTCTGGGCCTCATAATTTTTATTTCCTATCTCTAACCCTTAAGGATACATAATAAAAAAGCCGTTACAAATGCTACGGCTTTTTTATTATGATTTTTTTAATATTCCCACTTTATCAATGTAGCACCCCATGTAAACCCTCCACCAAAAGCAGCAAGAACAATAAGATCGCCTTTATTTATTTCATGTTTGAAATCCCAGAGGCAAAGTGGGATTGTTGCGGCAGTTGTGTTGCCATAACGATGGATATTCAACATTACTTTATCAGGACTCAACCCCATGCGATTTGCAGTGGCATCTATGATTCGCTTATTGGCCTGGTGAGGAACAAGCCATGCAATATCATCACCAGTAAGATTATTTCTTTCTAAAAGTTCAGCACTTACATCGGCCATTCCTTTTACTGCGAATTTGAAAACAGGCTGACCATCCTGGTAAATAAAATGTTCTTTGTTGTTAACTGTTTCATGAGATGCAGGTCTTTGCGAACCACCAGCTTTCTGGTATAAATAATTCCGGCCACTACCATCACTTTTAAGAATAGTATCAAGTAAACCATAGCCCTCATAGTTTGGTTCCAGCAAAACAGCACCGGCCCCATCACCAAAAAGAATACAAGTTGTGCGGTCAGTATAATCAACAATGGCACTCATTTTATCAGCACCTACTATCACCACTTTTTTATATCGTCCACTTTCAATAAACATGGTCCCGGTGGTCAAGCCATATAAAAATCCCGAACAAGCAGCATTAAGATCAAAGCCAAAAGCATTTGTTGCGCCTATTTTATCGCAAATAATATTTGCCGTAGCAGGAAACATCATATCTGGAGTAACAGTGCAACAAATAAGACAATCAATTTCTTTAGGATCGATCCCTCTTTTATGACAAAGTTCCAACACTGCAGGGGCGCCGAGATCAGAAGAAGCTTTGCCTTCCCCTTTCAATATTCTTCTTTCAGAAATTCCAGTTCTTGTTCTTATCCATTCATCGTTGGTTTCCACCATTTTTTCCAGGTCAGCATTTGTAAGTTTATCCGGAGGAACATATCCGCCAACGGCTGTTATTGCTGCAGTAACTTTCTTTGTCATTAAAAAAAATTAAGTGCACGAAGATAAGTATAGTTTGAGGTTTGATATTTGATGTTTGAGATTTCGTTTCAATAGTATGAACTTAAATAACTTAAGTTGCTAGATAACCTCTAATTTCAAATCTCAAACTTCAAACAGTTTCCTTTATTTTCGCAGCCATGATCGCCTATCTTGATGGAAAATTTGTTTACAAAAGCCCCGCAATGGTGCATGTAGATGTAAATGGAGTGGGCTATGAAGTGCAGATAAGTTTAAACACATTCTCAAAGATCCAAAACCTTGAGAAAGGCATTTTACAAACCACACTTTTGATCCGCGAGGATGCCCATATCTTATATGGTTTCTTTGACAAAGCTGAAAAAGATATTTTCCTTAATTTAATTTCTGTTTCAGGTATTGGTGCAACAACGGCACGAATGATGCTGTCTTATATGAAGCCCGAAGAGCTTACGAGGTTAATCGTACTTAATGATATTCATGGGCTTGAAAAGATAAAAGGGATCGGTAAAAAAACAGCCGAACGATTGGTGCTTGAATTAAAAGATAAATTAGCAAAACAACCGTTCGATTTAAATATTTCTCCTTTGAAATACAATACATTGCATACAGATGCGTTAAATGCCCTGATGGCTCTGGGAATAGCCCGGAATACCGCCGATCAGGCAGTTCATAGGGTCACACAATCTGACCCATCATTAACCTCCCTTGAGGATGTTATCAAGAAAGCTTTAAAAACTCTGTAAGCCTATCGATTGACATTTTTACCTAACTAATTCTGTTGAGAAAGTTTTGAGCCCTAAGTTAACCACCATATCCCGGACGCTGGTAGCAGTCGTCATTTTTGCTTTCATTACCAGCAAAGTAAATGCTTCGCCGTTTCCATGGGTGAATTATATCTATTTTCCCGGAGATACCATTCGGCCTACACAGCCAGATCGTTATGGCGACCCTTACAATTATCCCAATCGCAATCCATTTAATTTAAAAGATACAGGGTTTATAAAAAGAAATATTGAATATGATCCTGCAACAAAGCAATACTACATCATTGAAAAGATCGGTGATCATTACTACAGAACACCGATGTCATTTTCGATGAAAGAATTTATGGATCTGAAGGGAAAGGAAGATGAAAAAGAATATTTCAAAATAAGAGCAAGCCTTCTCTCTAATCTTAATCGCAGAACTTATAAACCTAAGCCCAATTTTGTAAGTGATTGGGTAAACAGAATTGTTGGCAATGGGAAAATTGAAATTAAACCAACTGGTTTTGTTGCCCTTACTATGGGGTACCAGGGACAAACAATAAATAATCCAACACTGCCGGAACGTTCACG